>NZ_JAOQJL010000007.1:130558-132173 GCF_025566965.1 Blautia ammoniilytica
CTGAAATATTTTGCGATGATTTAAGGACATCGCTGATTTCAAGGAGGAATAACACATGAAAAGCACATTTGAAAAAATGGGTGGAACCTACACACTTGGCGCAGACGGAATTTACTATTCGAATCTTGTCAGTACAGATGAAGAACCGCATTATGGGAAATATGGAATGATGCGGAAAACATATCTGAAAGAGCATCGTCCGGCAATGTATTCACTGTATATGCTGGAAGACAGACTGACAGAACATCTGAATACTGTGGACGATGAAGCACAGGAGAGAATGGATATTCTGGTGAGTCAGATGATGGAGAAGCAGGGCATTACGGAAGAATTGAAAGCTCGTGACCAGATGGAATGGGTTAGAGCGGTAAATAATGCCCGGAATGCTGCAGAAGAGATTGTGTTGAAAGAATTAGTGTATATTTAAAGCGTGGAAAGCTCCTTCGGGAGCTTTTCAGTGTTTGTAAGAGTTTATATAAAATGGGCTAAGAAGGTGGTATGATCAAAATAACAGATTAAAATTTATATTAAGAAATGAATTTAAAATTTTTAATTATGAAATAAAACGTAAGATAATTTCAGAGGTGAGAATAATGGATAGAATTGCATTAGTAATCGGTAATTCTGATTATTCAAATGTAGGGAAATTGAATAATCCTAAGAATGATGCTGACGATATTGCTAGTATTTTGAATAAATTAAATTTTGATGTTACAAAAATAATGGATGCAAATTTAATAGATATTCAAAAATCTGTTAATGATTTTTTACAGGCATTAGATGAATATGCTGTAGGGGTATTTTTTTATGCAGGGCATGGTATGCAAATCGACGGTAAAAATTTTATCGTTCCTATTGATTTAAAGTTAAGTGATAAAAGCAAGACAATGGTCTCTTGTTATTGTTTAAATTCGCTGTTAGAAGGTGCATCTTCATATAAGGGAAAAACATTAATATGTATATTGGATGCATGTCGAGATAATCCTTTTGCTATGGGGAGGGGATTTTTAACAGGCTTTGCGCCATTTAATAATCCACCTAAAGGTACTATGATTGCTTATTCTACAAGCGCTGACTGTAGTGCATTTGATGGACAATGTAGTAATGGATTATATACACAAGTTTTAAAAGATGCTATGCTTATTCCAAATTTGAAAATTGAAGAAATGTTTAAATTTGTTAGAAATAAAGTGTCAGAAATATCAATTAGCCAATACGGAGAAGAACAGCTTTCATGGGAATATTCTTCGTTAGTGGGAGACTTTTATTTTTCTGTTACGCCACAACCAGTCAATGAACAGGTTACTGATGAGAAAATATATGAATTCATATGTGCTCGTCGAAAATCTTATGAGAATGCTTCGGATAATATTTATGATATTGAATGTTTGCCATATATAGATGCCTATAATAAATATCATATACCAATTATTAAAATTTTACGTGCATATTCAAGAGTAGATTATTCAAAAAGAGGATTTCAGTTTTCGGATGCTACTATAGATCAGTTAAACAGCAATTATTGCAAATTCTGCTCGAACGGTACGCCTATTCTGAAATCAGCGGTACATTCATTCTGATTTAGCGGTACGCGTTTTCTGCTCAAAACGGTACG
>NZ_JAOQJL010000070.1:0-4035 GCF_025566965.1 Blautia ammoniilytica
GATAAAGTTTGATGTCTCAAGACAACCAACTAGCTTAGTTATCTCTCGTCATTACTGTTTTAAAGTTCATTCACTCAAACAATGAAGTCCGGTTTTTAAAAACCGAACCGCACTCTCACTAAACTCAGCTTCGCTTCGTCAAGTGATCGTAGTGTAAAAGAATTTTCGAGAATCGTATGTGTTTCACTGTTTAGTTATCAATGTTCATTGTTTCTCACTGTCTCTCGACAGCTTATTTAATTTATCATATCTTCTTTTGTTTGTCAATAACTTTTTTAAAGTTTTTCCAAACTTTTTCGAGAAGTTGATATCTGTCATTCTGTTTCAACGACTGAATTACTTTATCACAAGTTCAGTCATTTGTCAACATTGATTTTATATTTTCTGAAAACTTACTATTTTTTCAGTTGTCCAGAAACATTTTCTTACGACAGCTTGTTTACTTTACCACACCCAAAAGCATTCGTCAAGCACTTTTTTATAAAATTTAAAATATTATGTTTTTTATATTTTTCTCGCAGAATATTACTTGTAACCTGTAAATAAATCTATTCTATTACTGATGCCTGAATTCCTTGGGCGTCATATGAAACTGTTTTCTAAAGCATGAAATAAAATAGGATGAGTCGCTAAATCCAACATACTCGCCAATCTCGCTGATGCGTAAACCGCTATTTTTTAGCAATTCGGCTGCTTCCTTCAAACGAATTGTAAGTAAATATTTAGAAAAAGTCTCTCCTGTAGTAGCTTTAAAAAGCCGGCTCAGATAGGACGCATTCATAAATAACTGCCGTTCTGCAAGATCCTGTAACGAAATCTGCTGCTGATAATTCTCTTGTACATATTTGATAACCGTATCCACAATGCCCGAAGCATCATTGCTTTCTTCAAATGGAACGCTCATACATTTTTCCAATTGGCCTATAATGAAATTCTCTAATTCCCCCATACTGTAAAATCGGTACAAATCATAGGATCTTTCCTGTACAGAAAAACCAATGTTTCCCCATATGTTTCCGGCTTCAGCAGAATATATGCTTATAGTACTTAATATATCTGCAATTCCCTGATACACAGGATCTAAGGATTTTAGATTCATAAGGCGTTTATCATTAAAAAGTCCATGAACGATTTCATTTACTCTATTAGCATTGTTCTTTTGAAGTTCCTTTTTCAGCCCAATTTTCTGTCCTTCCGTAAATAAAACTGTAGAATCATTTTCAATATCTGAATAAAAAAAGATTTCATTCCAACCTTTTATCAAGCGCAGATTGATCGCCTCTATCGCACTTTTATAGGCAGTAATAAATTCTGATTTTCCACTCATTATGTCACTGATTCCAACGGTAAACCGGAAATTGACTTGGAATCCAATATAAATCGCAATACTGTTCATCAGCATTCTAATTTCATTTTCAGAGAGGGCTTTACACTGATCGGATAACACCAGCACCCACTCATGGCCTGTAGGAAAATGCCAAAGTACAGTTTGTACTACATGAAGCACCTGCCATTTCTTAAGTAATTCATGCATCTTCTTCTGCTGTTCTTCGCTATTATCATTGATCTGAATGACTGCAAGGCGGTATTTCTGCCAGGCATTATTATCCGGCACGTTTTCAATCAAACGATTCAGTAATTTCTCATTGGATACAAGCTGTCTCACTGATAATTGTTGTTTGGAAAATTCCAAGATGTCTTCCTCTTTTTGACGGTTCTTGGAGATTTCCTGTTGTTTTTTTCTGCTGATAATACGATCCACTGCATCAAGTAAAGCTGCCTGTTCAATAGGTTTTGTCAGATAGTCCTTTACCTGATATTGGATTGCCTGCTTGGCATAGGAAAATTCGGCATAACCAGATACCAGGATCACCTGTGTCCTGTATTTCTTTTCCATGATGCACCTTGATGTCTCCAATCCGTCAATGTCCATCATCCGAATATCCGTGATCAAAATGTCAACATCACCATCCGTTCTATTCAGATAATCTAGAACCTGGGCACCTGAATCAAACTCTCCAACAATTTCTATCGGAATATCTGAACGCAAAAGCATACTGGCAATTGCTTTTCTTGCAAGGATTTCATCATCCGCCACTACTATTTTCATTTTATATTCTGCCTCTGCGCCCATACCGTCAGCTCCTTTCCGAATCTATTCTTTTTAAATCCAGATAAACCTCTGTATTTCCGTTTTTCTTTTCAATGTGGACACCATAATCCGATCCATAGAACCCTTTGATCCGTGCATTTACATTTCTAAGTCCGATTGTTTCCCATTCAGCCTCATCAAATTCATCTCCTGGAACATAAGATGCATTCTCAGATTCCAAGATATGATTCCAATATGTAACATCCTGTTCCGACATTTGATTTCCATTATCCCATATCACAATTTTCAGGTCATCTTTTTCACTGAATACATTAATTCCAATTTTTCCACCAGTGCGTACATTTTTCAGTCCATGGTTAATGGCATTTTCCAGCATAGGCTGAAGCAGAAACTTCAGCATACTCATAGATTCAAGACCTTCCTGCACGAAAAATTCCACAGTAAACATATCTTGAAAGCGAATCATTTGAATTGCCAGATAATCCCTGGCATTTTGCAATTCCTGTGAAACCTGAACGATTTCCCCTCCTTTCACATTGTAACGCATAATCCGTGAAAGGCTGCCTGCCACCTGGCAGACACTGTCGATGCCTTCAATGCAGCCAATTGAATGAATGGTATTTAAGGTATTATAAAGAAAATGAGGATTGATCTGATATCTGAGCATCTGCATTCTCAGTTTTTGCTTGGCAATCTCGGAAGCAATCTCTTTCTCTTTGCTTTCATTTATACAAATAACCATTTCATTGTAGTTCTGAATCAATCTCCCCACGTCATTCTCATATGTTGCCGTATTGTCTGGAATCAATTCCAAATGTCCGTTTTTGCTTTTAGATATTGTATCATCTATAACCTTGAGTGGCTGACTTATAAAATATGCCAGTAAATAACTTACAACCAGAAATACAACTGCCAATCCAATCATCAGATACAAGATATCACGCATACTGTTGAATGCGTTTTCGTATAGAGCATTTTCAGACTGATATTGTATAATACTCCATCCGGAGGTGTCATTTTGTATTGCTGTCAGCAAATAATATCCCTGATCTATCTTAATCCTTTGGAATGTATCATTTCCCATCAGGAAATTCCTTGTCTGGTTTCTGAACCGTTCCAATGATTCCGGATCATCATTCAGGGACATTTTAGATGAAGGTGACTGATAAATCAGTCCATGATCATTCAAAACTGCAATACCTGTACTGTCAGCCTTTTTTGCGCCATCATCCAGAACTTCACATATGGTACTGAAATTAATATCTACTGCCAAAAGCCCCAAGTATCTTTTCGTACTATAATCATATAGATACGACAGCATTGTCACAACTCCATACTTTAAAAGATCAATCTCTTCCTCAAAAACCTCAAGGTAAACGGTTTTGCCAATGCTGTCCAACTGTGTTTTTTCTGCTATATCAACTATCCTGCTTCTATATTCATCACTTACATAACCAAGAGTACTGTAAGTTTCATCCTCTGCAATAATGGTCGCCCTGATAATATTCGGGTTGAATTCTACCGCATGCTTCATCGCTCTTTCCATATATTGGATATTCTCCCAGCGCTGATGAATAGGCAGTTCACGATTATTCTCTCGCAGAATAGACTTGTACTTCTCATCATACATCTGAATGCTTTTCAGCTGATCCGCACTTGTCAGTATTGTAGTCAAAAGAGTATTAATGTTCTCATTCAACTGAGTCATATAACGGATGTTTTCCCTTTGGATATCGGTGATGGTTTGTTTGCAGAACAGCAGGAAAATACACCCAATCAATATCCAGAGCACACAAAATGATGCTATCATCTTCCCTCTTAATGAACGTCTGCAAATTACGCTCAAACGGAATGCCAGTTCCGCTACTGCGGAACGGCTATTCCATTTTTAACGGTACGAAGTACCGCTAGATGATATCATT
>NZ_JAOQJL010000071.1:0-3691 GCF_025566965.1 Blautia ammoniilytica
CTGCGAAGGTATGCCATATCGGTACGTTTTAAATATACACGGAACCATTTCCAGTCATGCCCGTCGTACAGTTTCAGATATGCTTCATCTTTTCCTTCTGCTCCTTCACGGTACATCACATCCCGGTAAAAGACCGGCATGGCATGGTTCTTGCAGGTAAGTTTCGGCCTTCCAGACAGCACTCCGGGCTCTTGTTCTTTCCACTGCCCCAGCCGGGTTTCATACGAAGACACACTTCCAAGTGCATGCTGGATCGCAGATCTGCGGAGGTAAGACGGCATCTTCGGAAAACGAAGATCAAAATCAAACCGGGCTGTGTTTTTCTTCGTCATGTGTACCATATGCTCTGCGGTATTAAAACGCTTTTTTGTCTCCGGGATCTTCCTCAGTTCTTCCCAGACCTGTGCGTAGATCTCTGTCAGGTAACCAACTGCCTGACGATAGACCTCCATTGTTTGACGGACCGGGATATTCTGTTTTCGTATCTCCACACCATAGCTGGATACTGTCCGCATCTTCTTCCACCTTTCCCGTAAAAACAAACAATTCTGGAATGACCCCCGTACTCAGAGCTTTCTCTTTTCTTTTTCCTTCTGGCCTTCGATATAGGCAGATACCTGCTCACGGCTCCGGTCACTGACTGTGACGGCACAATAAGACGGATTCCACAAACGTCCTCCCCACAGTTCTTTTTTCAGTTCCGGATGTAAAAGGAACATCTGACGCGCAAGATTCCCTTTCATGATCTTGATCATATCTGAAATATAAAACTGCGGCCGACAATCCACAAGCATGTGGATATGATCCGGCATGACTTCCATTGCCAGGATCTGAAACCGGTACTCTTCTGCCAGATCCTGCAGCATCTTTTTGCATTCCAGGTCGATCCCGTCTTTTAATACTTTCTTCCTGTATTTCGTACACCAAACCAGATGATACTGCAGAGAATATACGTATCCTCGACCATATGAAAGTTGATTTTTATTTATATTAAATATATCTTTTTCCATGTCTGTATTATACCATATGTATTTCTTTAAGTAAACATTTGTTCTGTATATTTTTTATAAAAATTGCGCGTCTAACTCATCACTGAAGTAACGAGAATGCGACGCGCAGTTATTCAAATACCCACAATTTTTCTAAATCTGCAATTCCGATTTACCTTCACCTTATTTTACCATAGTGCTTTCTAAAGTGCTATTCTAATATATACAAAAGTGTAAAAGAGCGATCTCTTCTCTCACACTCACACATATACCATGTTTTTCAATATAATCTCTTCTGCACTAACTTTTATATTATTCATTAACCTAACCCACTTCATCTGATCCTGTACCTTTAATTCTTCAGTTACACCCTTTTTTTCTGCCATCTGTTTCATAAGCATTTCCACCTGTCCTCTGGCTTCCTGATCTGTCTGGTTCAGATGTTCATTCAGTTTTCCAGTCAATAACAGATACTGATACCTTGCTGATCTGTGTTGTTTTAAGAACTGCTTTCGTAACATTCCATATTTTCCATATGTCGGTTCTGCTTCGTTCAAAACCAGATCCGGCAAATAGTAATCTCCATGCAACGTATAACTCATTCCGTTTTTCTCATCATAAATCTGTTTTTTCATAACATTAAATCTCCAATCCTCTATATTTTGTTTTGTTCTCTTTATGCTGTTGATTTTCCATCTGCCTCTTTTGAGTAGCCCATTCCAGCTGTTTCAGAACGCTTCCCTTTGGCATTTGCTCCATTCGCCGTTTTTCTTCCAGTGTCCTTTGTTCTTTAATATCCTGCTGCACCACATCCTCTACAGTTTCTGATCCCCAAATACGCACCACTCTGTCATATCTGTCCGAAATCTCTTGTAAACGTTGATTATCATTTAATAATTCCCCATTTTCTTTACGCACATCATCTAACTGCGTTTGGATATCATCACATTTCTCTGTAGATTTTTGATATTTGTTTTTCCAGCTTTCTATCGTTTTGTTAAGTTCTACAACCTTTCCAGCTAATGCAGCAATCTGATTCTTCATCTTGATAAACAATGGCTTGATTTTATTTTCTCTGTAAGGTACTGCACGTTCAAATGTTCCTGTCTCCGGTAAAAACGTCCATTCCATATTCTTTTATTTCCTTACTGACATTATCCATAATCGGCTGCAGCACATCTCGACGATCTTCCAGACTTTTTAGTTCTTTTTCTGCGTCCTCTGCCCTTTGTTCTGCTTCTTGCTTCTCCCTAATTGCCTGTTCCTTATCGTCTTTTAAAATCTGGATATCTGCTCTGGATTCCGCAATTTGTGCTGTCAGTTCTTCGTTTTCTGCAGTTAGATACTCTTTCTCCTGCTCCAGCTCCTGGACTTACTTTTTTCGTTCTTTCTTCTTAAAGTTATAAACATCCAAATGTTCCTCATGAGTACCTTTCTGTTCCCATTCAATACCATGCTGTTTTGCACTCTCTGCCAGGACCTTTTTTTCATGGTTCATCCACTGGTTCAACTCTGTATCATGCTTATTTCCACCTTGAAATCCAAGACTTTTTAATGCCTGTTTCAACGAAACTCTGGTATCCATTCCTTTTCCTTTCCAATCAGTCACATAAGGAATAAAATCAATATGTAAATGTGGGGTAGCTTCATCCTGATGTAGATAACAACCAAATACCCGTAACATTGGATTCCGTTTCTGGAAGTCCTTTACATATTCATCCAGTACTTTTACAGCCAGATCTCCTTCTGCTGTTCCGACAGCCACATCTTCTCGATTTCCAATCTGGAAAATCGCTTCGTGGAACAACTTCTCTTGTTTTCCCTGCCGGATTTATCATAGTAATTTGTAATCTGCCGATCCTTTCTTTTCCCAAGGTTGTATCTCTCCACAGCATCATCAAATAACTCTTTATAGACTTCCTTCAGATTTTCATTCTGGTAACAAATATTTAACTGCACTCTACCCGGATCAACATTTTCTGCGAAAAACTCTCTCCTGTTATGGGCCAAAGAACCTTTCCCTATCATACCGCTAATTGTTCGTTTTATCATAATGTTTCTCACCTCTTTTCTGAGCAAGTGCCAGATAGCACATAATTTTTATTTACGCCAGTCATGGCAATATTAAGAAACTTTCGCCGAATACGGCGGTTTTGTTACTTTTGTCAAAAGTAACGCAAAAGCACTTTCGACAGCCGTTCCGTCCATCAAAAGTACCCTTGCGCCCTCCGGGGGTATAAGACGTCCAGGGGATGTCTGTTCTGCACCGACCGAAGCGGAGCGAAGACCTAAATAATATCATAACAGTATCACAGCCAGATATGCGAAGGTTTTCATTTTCTTCCATACCTGCCTGTTTTTAATTTATTCGCTATTCTTTACAGCCTTATTTTAAACTTTTTACTCAACAGAAAAACCCCGGAAACCTTACGGTTCCGGGGTCAGACTGTAGACAAACTTGGTGTTGGGTGTTATGCCCAGCACCATTTTTCTTTTAAAACTTCTTTTCTTTTTATTTTCTTCAAAATCAACAAAAATCTGGCTGTGTTCCAACCTCGTTTTTCCAGGATCTTTGCCAGTTTTTTCAAATTCATGCATGCAAAGGTAAGCCCGGTTTTCATTTCCATCCGTGCTTTTCCTACATACTGTGTATATCGAAATCCATGCTGTTCTTTCGCTGTACCGAAGATCCGCTCTATGGT
>NZ_JAOQJL010000072.1:0-3655 GCF_025566965.1 Blautia ammoniilytica
CTTCATACCTGGGGCTCTGCAATGAATTATCATCCTCATATTCATACCATTGTTCTTGGAGGTGGGCTTGATGATGAAAATAAATGGAAAGAAACAGGTGGAAATTTTTTTCTCCCATATGGTGTCATCTCAAAAGTGTTCCGTGGAAAATATCTGGATGAGTTAAAAAGCCTGTGGAATGATTCTAAGCTTAAATTTCATGGTACAGCAGAGAAATATCAGAACAGCTATCGTTTTAAAGAACTTATTGATAAGTGTTATGAAAAGAACTGGGTCACTTACTGTAAAGAAACTTTCAATGGTGCACAGTCGGTTATCAATTATCTTGGAAAATATACCCACAGGATAGCAATCAGTAATCAGCGAATCACATCCATGACAGATACGACAGTTACATATGCAGTAAAAGACTATAAAAACGAAGGCTGCTGGAAAGAGAAAACAATTTCAGGAGAAGAATTCATCCGTCGATTCATGATGCATGTTCCACCCAAACGATTTGTCAGAATCCGGCACTATGGTCTGCTATCATGTAGAAACAAGAGAAAAAAGATAACTCTCTGCAGAAACCTGCTTGGATGCAAGAAATACATTTCTACATTAAAAAATCTAAATGCAGTAGAAATGATAAAGGTTTTGTATCACATCGATGTATGCAAATGTTCTTCTTGCGGAGGGAATATGGTATCACCCCGCAAAGATAAATACAGTTCTTCTTTTCATGCACATATGAGATGTTAAAATCTACAATTGCATAGAATAAATGACTTCCGCATAGGAGGTTTGTTTGTCATGCCTGAAATTGATTTCTTAAATAAAAAAACTTTTACCAAAACATCCGGTATGATAAACTTAAGGAAAAGAGCAACGATTGAATCCCCATAGCTATCAGCTAAAGGGACGCGACTTTGTTCACCAAGGTAAAATCGAAATTGATGTAAACGAAAGGGCAGTTTTTATCAGAACTCAAGGCTGCTTTTTCGTTTACGCCAACTCCGATTGTTTCCTTAACAGTTTGCGTGGGTGACAAGCGGCTCAGTATGATATTTAATTAAATGTTGCAATGAAAAGATCATTTACCGTAAACAAGCAGTAGATGGTCTTTTTTATATCTTTTTGTGAACAAGTAGAGATTTATAGCTGGTAATATGTGTTTTATCATAATCCGTGAAATAAGATGGGTTAATTCTTCGATTTACATGTTTTTTAAGGTGTAATGGCATGGTATTATGGTACTTATAAAGAACCTATTATGTCTGTTGGAGAGAGCGATGAAAAGTTATGAAGCTATTATTTAAACAACGGTTGTTTTCATGGTTTGACAGCTATGATATCTATGACGAAGCAGGCAACACTGTTTATGTAGTAAAAGGTCAGTTGTCCTGGGGACATAAACTTGTAATTTATGATGCCTATGGAAACGAAGTAGGAATGGTTGTTCAGAAAGTATTTACTTTTCTTCCTAAATTCGAAATTTATAAAAACGGCAGTTATATCGGATGCCTAAGCAAAGAATTTTCATTCCTGACGCCACATTATAATATTGATTACAATGGATGGCATATTGATGGAACCATTATGGAATGGGACTATAGCATTCTTAATCAAAGCGATTATTCAATTGCACGGGTTAGTAAAGAACTGTTTCATATGACTGATACATATGTTATTGATGTGCAGGATTCAGGAAATGCATTGGATGCGTTGATGTTCGTACTTGCGATTGATGCAGAAAAATGTTCCAGGAATTAGATAGTTGATCTTGTTGTCGAAGATATTCGGAGATGGGGAGGTAGCATGGGATTATTTAAAAAGAAAATCGTGAAAAAAACATATGACCGAGAACATATGAAACCAGTTATTCGTGCAAGTATTTGTACCGGAGAAGAAGTAGCAGGGTTCAAAGACATACGGGCCGGAAAAATCGAAGAGATCATGCTGATCAGATCGCCGGAGGACCTAGAAAGATTCAAAGAGATATATGAGATAACAGAGGAAATTGCAAAAGAATATTAGACATCTTCTGGGCCGTGGATGAACACCAGGTATTCGTCTGTAAGCTTATAGGGAAAAAGGAGTTATTTTATAAACGTGATATGATGAAAATTACTTACATTAACCACAGTGGATTTTTAATTGAAACTAAAGACTGCTACTATATTTTTGACTATTATAAGGGTGAATTACCACTTCTTGACAAGAAAAAAGAAGTAATTGTTTTTTGCAGTCATTTTCATAAGGATCATTTTAATCCTGTGATTTTTGAGATCCTTGATGATATGAGCATGACATATCAGGCAATTTTGGCGAAAGATATACGCAAAAGAAAACATTTGTCAGATATGAAGATCACATATGTTTATCATGATCAGACTTATAATCTGGATAATGGCACTCAAGTCGATACATTGCTATCTAACGATAGTGGTGTAGCATTTATTGTCAAAACAAAGGAAGGCACCATTTATCATGCAGGTGACTTAAATGACTGGTATTGGGATGGTGAGCCAAAAGCTGATAACCAGAGACTTACTTCAGCATATCGTGCGGAGATCAGGAAAATCAAGGGTATGCATTTTGATGCTGCATTTGTCCCATTAGATCCAAGACAGGGAAATCACTATGCCGACGGGATACTGTATTTCCTTAAAAATGTAGATTGCAATGTCATTTTTCCAATGCATTACTGGAATGATGCCAATGTCATTAAGCGGTTTATTACGGAATATCCGCAATATAAATCACGCATTAACAACACAGAATGTGCAAAAGGAGAAGAATTATGAAGTTTAAGATGATTCACGAAAACTACAATGTATCAGACCTGGACCGATCTATTAAATTTTACAACGAGGCCCTTGATCTGCACGAAGTGAGAAGAAAGACTACCGATGATTTTATCATTGTGTATTTGAGCAATGATGTAAGTGATTTTGAGTTGGAACTTACCTGGCTTAAAGATCATCCACAGCCATATAATCTGGGTGAATGCGAATTCCACCTGGCATTCCAGGCAGAGAATTACGAGGTAGCGCATAAGAAGCATGAAGAGATGGGATGTATTTGTTTCGAAAATGAAACAATGGGAATCTATTTCATTGTAGATCCAGATGGATACTGGCTTGAGATACTGCCGTAAAGCTAGAGTATATTGGGAATTTTAAGAATTTCTCCATATAAATAACGAAAGGCTTCCGTAGGAGCCTTTCGCAGACTGTAGACAAAGCCCTGCTTTTGCAGGGTTTTGCTATTGTTGGAACCGCTTTTCTGATATAATAAATATCAGAAGGGCGGTGTTTTTTATGATGACGAAAAATACAGATAAAAAAAGAGAACAAATGATGATGTTTTCCATGGATGACATGGTACCTCAAAACCATATGCTGCGATTGATTGATAAAGCAATCAATTGGAACTTTATTTATGATCTGGTTGAAGAAAAATACTGTCCGGATAACGGTCGTCCCAGTATGGATCCCGTCATGCTGATAAAGATACCATTCATTCAGTATCTCTATGGGATAAAAAGTATGCGTCAGACCATGAAAGAGATCGAGGTAAACGTTGCATACCGTTGGTTTCTCGGACTAGACATGTTAGATCCAGTACCTCATTTCTCTACATTTGGAAAGAATTATACCCGCCGTTTCAAAGA
>NZ_JAOQJL010000073.1:0-3128 GCF_025566965.1 Blautia ammoniilytica
ATGATATCATCTAGCGGTACTTCGTACCGTTAAAAATGGAATAGCCGTTCCGCAGTAGCGGAACTGGCATTCCGTTTGAGCGTAATTTGCAGCAATTATTTGTCATCATGGGGATTTATACAGAAATATGGTAGATGGTATTATAAAAATCATTACGTTGAGATGGGAGATTTATTGCCATTGCCCGAGGAATTAGAACCTAAACAACCTATTAATGGAAAGGAATTGAAGATTGAAGCTTCATTGAGCTGGAAAATGAATGATGGAAAGATAAGATTTCAAGTATCTTCTAATATTCCAGAGGAAACCCCATTAATGTTTACATTACGTGGCAAAGAATATACAGCTCAATGTAAATCTGTAGCAGGTAATAGAATTTCAATAAGTGAATGGTTTAGTGACAGAGGTAATCCTATGAAAAATGGATTTTATACTATAGATGTGTCATGTCCGATATATAGTGTATTGCCAGAAAAGATAAAGAAAATATTTGGTGAACGTAATAGAAATATATGTGGACAATATGTTAAATTTGAACCAGTGGGAGGAAATACGATTCATTTTTCGTATGGATTAGTTCTTAAAAATAGTAAAGTTCAAGTTATTGATATGCAACAAAGAATCTCAGCATTATAATGAATGTGGTTTTATACAAGAAAACATGGCAGATTGTAACTGGTTAAAGTGAATTGGGCGTATGGAACTTTTAAATCCATACGCCTTTTAAACAAGAGAGTTGTAAGAGCATATTATCTACTCGATGATGATTATAATTCCATATCATATGACCTTTTCTTAGCTCTGGCAGGCTGATTTCGCCGCATCTCCTGTTTCCTCTGATATTCAAGTTCCCAGGCACGATGGGAAAAAACATCAGGATCTTCCACATTGAGATAATCTACCTCATTGGCGGCAATATCACGGCGGTGATAGTCATAATACTTACCAAAAGTACCTTTGAGCTGCTCGATCAGCTTATCCCGGAAATTAGGACGTATCTGGATTCTGGTGTCCAGCAATTCTGTATACTGTTCAGGTTCAGGACGAAATTTTTCTTCCCGGAAAGCAGCGGCGTCTTTTTTAAGCTGCTTTTTAAGGGAGATGTCCTGAGAATCCAGGATATCAAGATTGCTATTCATCTGGTCATATTTTTTGGATAGATTCGTCATATCTTTATCAGTGGAGCATTGTGCCTGGAAGATTAGTTGCTCTTTCCTTGATTTCAGTTCTTCAATTTCTTCCGTAACAGTGGTAAGCTGCTGATTCAATTTTATATGCTGGATGGGATTCAAAATACTGGTTTTCTCTTTTTCTAGATTCAGCTCTTTCCGTTCTGTAACTTTAGCTTTGAGTTTCTTTTTAACGGTGTTGTATTTATTCAGTATTGGATTAAAATGATTCATCCAATCATGAATTACTTCTTTTTGCATCTTATTATGAAGTAAATGATATTGTGTAAAAATCATATGATTTCGGATAGTTTCCATTGTTTCTGCAATTACAGGAATAGAATTTTTGACAGCTTGAGCCAGTTTCTCTACCTGAGCTTTTAATTCCCGGAGCATTTGGTTATCTGCACGAATCTGGCGGTTGATTTCACAGCGGTCAGCTATCATTCCTTTCTTTTCCATGTTTTGAGCAATATAGCCTTCGTGGATGGTCGGCTGTTCGGTGATTCCCTGATCTGCAAAGCTGCGGTGATCAATGGATGCATTTATCTGATTGTGGGCAAGCATTTCATTTACAGTATCTGCCCAGTTTGCTCTCCAGATACAGAGTTGCTCATCACTGTTCCATTGTTCAGAAATGGGATTCTGTCTGCCATAGCGGCTGCTTTTTGGATGCTTGTCGATGCGGTCATAGCCTTTTTCCTGTGCGACAGATGCGGTCATATAAACTTTCTTTTTCCCAACTTTATATCTGTATTGCTTTTCCCAGCCATCTTTTTGAGCAGCTTTGAATTCAGTAGCTGTAAATCCTTTTTCTTCTCCATTTTTTATGCAGAGATATTCTTTTTCTGTTTTATACTGCCATGTTCCGTTTTCGTTCAGTGGACGGACGGTAAGCAGAATGTGTGCATGAGGATTGTGTCCATCCGTATCGTGAATAGCAAAGTCAGCGCACATGCCCATATCTACAAAGTTCTTTTGAATAAAATCTTTTAGAAGAGAAATATTACTGTCCTTATCTAATTCAACGGGAAGTGCGACAACAAATTCCCTTGCCAGTCGGCTGTCTTTTGTTTTTTCTGCAGCTTCCACAGCATTCCAGAGTTGTTCACGGTCTTTCCATTCTGGTGAAGCCATCGGTGGAAGCAATACTTCCTGATAAATGAGTCCATGCTTTCTGGTGTAATCATGCTGGATGCCATCGTAATCATTGTACATCCGGCTGCAGCTCATATAAGCAGAAGCTGCGACAGCGGAACGTCCGGAACCACGGCTGACAACTTTGGCTTGCATATGATAAATTGCCATATCTGGCACCTCCTTTCGATGTTGCCTGCAACAGCGGAAAATCCCTCGGCAGAGCGCACGAGCCCCGTAGGGGATACCACCGCCCGATTTATCGGGTGGTGAGTAAGTGCGCCCTTCGGGAGTAGAACTTGTGCGTTTACATTCCTCGTAGCCGGATTATCAGCTCCCGTTTCAGGGAATCCAAATCCATTTCTTTAATATGGGGAACAATACTTTCCAAAATGGCTCCTTCCTGGACTAATCGGTGTGTTCTGGCATCACGTTCTTTTTTGCGATTTCTTGCTTCGGCTTCTTCTTGGCGGTGTCTTGCCTGTAAAAGTGCTTTTTCTTCCGGTGTCATGATTTTTTTATCTGCCATATCTGGCACCTCCTTTTTATGCCCGTATCCGGGCAGTATTGGTTTTAAAATCTTATGGTTTGGTACTATAGTTTCGGATAACTGACAGTGGCATGTTTCTGGTGATAAATAAGGAAAGAAAGTAGTACCACTGTCAGTGAAGAATAATTATCGTGTTATGCTTCTTTGCTTCAGTTCTGGTTCGGAGCATGATTGTTTAACAGAATTCTTTTTGCCTGTTTTAAATTAGCTGTTGCATTGTCCTGACGAATATTCCGGTTATTGATACGGACAGGAATACATCTCTCCAGAAT
>NZ_JAOQJL010000074.1:0-2302 GCF_025566965.1 Blautia ammoniilytica
TTTTCATCATCAAGCCCACCTCCAAGAACAATGGTATGAATATGAGGATGATAATTCATTGCAGAGCCCCAGGTATGAAGAATGCAGATATACCCTATATCAGCTCCCAGGTACTTTGCATCTTTTGACAATTCATTCAATGTGGCTGAAGCAGCATGATACAGTGCATCATATAACAGCTTCTGGTTGCTGTAAATAATGGAATTCAATTCCTCAGGAACTGTGAATACTACATGATAATAGGGTGCATCCAATACGTTCTCTTTTTGTGCATCAATCCATTTCTCTTTCGGAAACTCCTGGCACATGGGACAGCATCTGCTTCTGCAGGAGTTGTTGTGAACACTGATACATCCGCAGTCCTCACAAACACTGATGTTTACACCAAAAACTCCTGTTTTACAGTTTCTGATGTGATAAGCCGTTTTTCTGTGATGAGCAGGAGGGTTACTCCTCTTTTCATAGGAAGGATAGAAACGTTCAAATACATCCTGTATCGTACATGATTTATCCATAATCATTCACCACCCATCTCATCAAATGGGCTTTTAATACCAAGCAGAGTTTTATTGCTTACATGCAGATAAATCTCTGTTGATTTTGGATCACGATGTCCCAAAAGAGCCTGAATATATTTTATATCGCAGCCTGACTCAAACAGATGACTTGCAAAGCTGTGACGCAAACAATGCGTGGAGACGTGTTTCTGAATGCCTGCTCTTTCGGCGCTTTCACGAAAAAACTGAATGACACTATCTTTTGTAAGATAATCCCCTGTCCATGAACTTGGGAACAGAATCCCTCTTGGCCTGCCACATTGAAACCAGTATTCTGTCAATATTTCAAGCGTCCGGTCTGCAAGCAAAGTATAACGGTCAGATCGGCTTTTTCCATCGCGGATGTGTATGGTTTTGTTCGTGCGTGAAATATCATCATAATGAAGGTGTGTGACTTCTGAAACACGAAGTCCACCTGAATACATAGTAGCGATCATAGCTTTATGCTTCAGATTTGGTGTAGCATCAAGAATAGCTGATATTTCTGCTTTTGTAAGCACCGCTGGTAACTTTCTGTCCCTTTTCATACGAGGTATGTCATCATCATCCCAATTCATCTTCAATACTTTTTTGTAAAAGAAGCGGATTCCTGAATGGTAGTGATTGTATGTTTCTGGTGAAATCCCGGAAAGTTTCTTTTCAGTTAGGAATGTATCAACATCGTCAGTTGTTAATGCATCTATATCCTTGGCTGTGTGGTTCAAAAAATGAGCAACACTGGTACAGTATGCATGAATCGTGGAATCCTTGAGATTCCGTTTATTCGCAGCAGATCTAATCTGATTAAAAATTTCTTCGTACATAATAAAATCCTCCATGTAAAGTAAATCGTAAATGTATAAACACTGCTTACATGGAGGAGCATTAGCATAATAAAACTGCTTGCCAGAAAGGCAGCTCAATGGTATTCTTATCATAGGCAGTGGGGATGTCGATCCTGTTTGATTGTTGGTTGTGGTGACTTAACAATACTACTTGTAGGANCATGAACTTGGGAACAGAATCCCTCTTGGCCTGCCACATTGAAACCAGTATTCTGTCAATATTTCAAGCGTCCGGTCTGCAAGCAAAGTATAACGGTCAGATCGGCTTTTTCCATCGCGGATGTGTATGGTTTTGTTCGTGCGTGAAATATCATCATAATGAAGGTGTGTGACTTCTGAAACACGAAGTCCACCTGAATACATAGTAGCGATCATAGCTTTATGCTTCAGATTTGGTGTAGCATCAAGAATAGCTGATATTTCTGCTTTTGTAAGCACCGCTGGTAACTTTCTGTCCCTTTTCATACGAGGTATGTCATCATCATCCCAATTCATCTTCAATACTTTTTTGTAAAAGAAGCGGATTCCTGAATGGTAGTGATTGTATGTTTCTGGTGAAATCCCGGAAAGTTTCTTTTCAGTTAGGAATGTATCAACATCGTCAGTTGTTAATGTATCTATATCCTTGGCTGTGTGGTTCAAAAAATGAGCAACACTGGTACAGTATGCATGAATCGTGGAATCCTTGAGATTCCGTTTATTCGCAGCAGATCTAATCTGATTAAAAATTTCTTCGTACATAATAAAATCCTCCATGTAAAGTAAATCGTAAATGTATAAACACTGCTTACATGGAGGAGCATTAGCATAATAAAACTGCTTGCCAGAAAGGCAGCTCAATGGTATTCTTATCATAGGCAGTGGGGATGTCGATCCTGTTTGATTGTTGGTTGTGGTGACTTAACAATACTACTTGTAGGA
>NZ_JAOQJL010000075.1:0-2274 GCF_025566965.1 Blautia ammoniilytica
GAAGATGGTGTGTTGGAAATTATACAGGACGCACCAAAGGGAGAAACAAATTATCGCCGAATATTAAGAAAACGAATGAAGTAATAACCACAGCACAAACCGCTGCTACATGGAATCCAGCAAACCATGCAACAGCGGTTTTCCTTTACCGTTTTTTCCTCTGGTTGATAGGCGTTCCCGTTTTCTTTGATTTTTGGAGAATCCGAATAAGCCAGCGAAATTCTTCATCTGACAGATTTTTATAGTTGATACCGAGCTGCTTGCAGTAAAGCACTGCCAGTTTTTCCAAACGGCTGCCCTTGAAATTTTCGACCGCTTCCAGATTTTCTTTCAGTTCATTGGCAACAGTGGTCTGGGGCGCACTCTCACTATCCTTTTTATGGGTTTCCCGAATATCCCGGATAATCAGGTTTAGGTCATCCAGAACCATGTGGCTGAAATATTCATCATCACTGATATGGGCGGCTTGCAGCACTTTCAAATGTGGGTCATCTTCGCCAGGGCGATACCGTTCTATGATTTCATGTCGGACAGTATCGACAAGGGTGTTGAGGTTTTGAATCTGCATGGTGGCAATCCCATCCACATAAATCTCAATGTCCGCAAGAAACTTGATAAAGTCCTTATGGGTGGCAAGTTCGCAGAGCAGACGGTTGTTGATCCGACCGCTTTTCAGAAGTGCAACCATTTCATCGTTCAAATGCAGCTCCGTCAGTGGCGTGTTGATCTGCTCCCTGTTCTCTGTCCGGCACAGCAGATAATCGACGGAAACCCCATAGAAGTCTGCCAGCGTGATAAGGTTGCCATGATTGATTTCCTTAAAATCTTCTTTTTCATAACTGCCAAGGGCTGATTTAGAAATACCCGTTAGTTTTGATAGTTCTTCCAGATTTAAGCCTTTGTCCTTGCGGAGTTCCCAAAGGCGTTCCTGTATGCTTGTTGCTCCTTTCATGGGCACACGCTCCTTTCCAACGGTTTCATTGCTGCCGCTTATCTGGATTATATCACACTTTCCGTAATCGTGGAAATTTCTGATTTTTACCCTTAATTCCTACTTTGTGGACATACGGCACAGGGCACAAAAATGTTCTATGATACAGGTAGTTCATCGATGGATTATTCCAATCGAATGACCAGCCTGTGTGGGATATGCTTCCCCGGCGATGTAGCGCCATGAATTTTGGCAGGGATATGGAGGAACCCTGACCAAAACGAGCGTACCAAAGGGAGCGATACGCCGCTGTGAGATTCAGGGGAGGAACGACACCGGGGAGAACTGGCGAACTGACACCGAAATGATACCGAAACACAACAATCTGATAGGGGGACAGTCTACCCTATCGCTGATACTTCGGGAGATTTTAAGCGGCTCTATGGCTGTAATTTTACCGAAAATCGCCCCGAAACCATACACTAAAACGGGAGGAAGCGCAATATGCCGAGAATGAGCAAAAAGAGGAAGTATGAGCTTTCCTTTTACCTCAATGACCGGGGGCGTGTCACTTACAACGAATTATGCCGGAAATGCCAGCATGGGTGCAAGCAGAGCTTCCGGGCGGTTGTGATTGACTGCCCCTGTTATTTATCCAAACGAGCAAAGAAAAAGGAGGAACACACAGAATGAATTTTGAATTTATGACGATAGACACACCATTGCCGCCCTGTATGCCTTTTCCCAGAGCGTTGACAGGATTTCCAGTCAGCAGCACCGCAAAGGTCATGTACTGCCGGATGCTGGACGCTATGCTCTCCAAAGGGCAGGAGGACGAGAACGGAATCCTCTTTGTCTGCTTCCCTGTCACAGCCATTGCCGCAGTCCTGTCCCGCAGCTCCATGACGGTCAAGCGTTCTCTGAATGAACTGGAAACTGCCGGACTTATCATGCGGGTGCGTCAGGGCATTGGAGAACCAAACCGGATTTATGTGCTGATACCGGGAAAGGAGGACGCTGCCCTTGCCTGATACCTCAAAGCTGGAAAAACTCAATCGGGAGTTGGAAAAAAGCGAAAAGAAACTGCGGAAAGCCATCAATGATGAAAAGGCATTGCAGCACCAGTTGAAACAGCTTACCCGAAAGGAACGGACGCACCGGCTCTGTACCCGTGGCGGTATGCTGGAAAGTTTTCTGCAAGAGCCGGAACGCCTGACAGATGATGATGTCATGCTGTTGTTGAAACTCATTTTTCACAGACAGGACACGCAGGAACTATTGAAAAAACTGCTGGAACGGGAGATGCCGGAACCCCCTTAGTTTACTAAGGGCGCAATTATACA
>NZ_JAOQJL010000076.1:0-2037 GCF_025566965.1 Blautia ammoniilytica
ATCGAAGAACAAGTGTTCTTTTTGCTTTTATGCAATTCATCTCCCACCTGTAGAGGAAGGAGAATTCTTGCTATATATTATGTTAAAAAAATGCAACCCCAAAAACAGAGTGCCAAAGCAATGCAATACATAAAATAAGCCTTGGTAAATGACAATAATAATAACTGCCCGAGGAACATCTGAAATCGAAGTCCTGATATATAACATATCCTTTGTGAATAATGCGGCCTGAACAAATAACTTCAAGTCGAGCAGATACTCACCACCTGAAAGAGGTGGGAGTCTTCTCGACTGAGATAAATCAATTACTTCTACTCCGTCCAGATATCGGAATCCACAGCAGCCCGTTCCACCGGAATGCCCTTCAGATACCGCTCCATGAAACGATTATATCCTTCTATACCTTCCGGATCCGGAGCAAGGGTGGTGCCCATATTCCCTGCAAATACCTTCTGGTCCAGGAAGTCCTCCAGTGTTTCACGCTCTTTCTTATGGATCAGGTAAGATGCCAGAACTGCAATTCCCCAGGCTCCTCCCTCTCCTGCTGTATCCATAACAGAAACCGGTGCTCCTACAGCATCTGCCAGGATCTGCTGGCCTACGCCCTTGGTCTTGAACAGCCCGCCATGACCCAAAAGACGACTCACCTTCACATCCTCCTTCTTGAAGAGGATATCCAGCCCTACACGCATAGCTCCCAGGCAGGTGTAAAGATTGGTGCGCATAAAATTCGCCAGGGTAAAATGGCTCTCCGGAGATCTTACAAACAAAGGCCGTCCTTCTTCAAATCCGGTCATATGTTCACCGGAATAGTAACAGTAAGACAGAAGTCCACCGCCGTCTTTGTCTCCCTCCAGAGCCTTTCTGTATAAGGTGCCATAAAGCTGGTTCATATCTACTTCCATCCCCATAGCCTGGGCAAACTCTTTGAAAATGCCCACCCATGCATTCAGATCTGTGGTGCAGTTATTAGAATGTGCCATAGCCACCGGATGACCGGATGGTGTAGCAACCATATCAATCTCCTTATAAGGGGCAGATAATTCCTTCTCCAGTACAATAGATGCAAATACAGAAGTACCTGCTGAAACATTCCCTGTACGCATAGCAACGCTGTTAGTGGCAACCATGCCAGTGCCTGCATCCCCTTCCGGCGGACACATAGGAATCCCGGCCTGCAATCTGCCGCTCACATCCAAAAGTCTTGCACCCTCTTCTGTCAGACAGCCAGCTTCCTGTCCTGCCACCAGACATCTAGGCATAATATCCCGAAGCTTCCAGCCAAATCCATATGGCTGGACCAGCTGATCAAACTGCTGGATCATGGTCTCATTATAATCCTTCGTCTCACAGTCTACCGGGAACATACCTGCCACATCCCCGATCCCAAGCACTCTTTGCCCGGTAAGCTTCCAGTGCACGTAAGCCTCAAGAGTAGTAATATAATCAATATCCTTTACATGAGGCTCGCCTTTCAGAATGGCCTGGTATAAATGAGCAATGCTCCATCTCTGGGGAACGTTATAATGAAAAAGCTCTGAAAGCTTCTCGCTGGCTTCCCCAGTAATATTATTGCGCCAGGTACGGAAAGGAACCAGCAGATTCCCCTCTTTATCAAAAGGCATATAACCATGCATCATGGCACTGATACCTATAGCACCTGTTCTGGTAAGCTCTGTCTCTGCACCATACTTCTCTTTAATGTCCATAAGAAGGCTCTGATAGCACCCCTGAAGCCCGCTCCATACATCCTCAAGACTGTAGGTCCATACTCCATGTTCATAACGATTCTCCCATTCATGTCCTCCGGATGCTATCGGCTCATTCTGTTCATTGATCAGCACAGCCTTGATCCTGGTAGACCCAAGCTCAATCCCAAGAGCAGTCCTGCCCTCCAGGATTGCCTGCCTGTTCTCTGCAATACTCATTATAAAATCCTCCCTTTTCCCTTTATAATCTCTCGGAATCTTCAGCCCAGTAAAATCAAGACTTTCAGATCCCTTTTTTTATAAAATCCCCCACTTTTTTGCAAAAATC
>NZ_JAOQJL010000077.1:0-1524 GCF_025566965.1 Blautia ammoniilytica
CTGGAAAAACGAGGTTGGAACACAGCCAGATTTTTGTTGATTTTGAAGAAAATAAAAAGAAAAGAAGTTTTAAAAGAAAAATGGTGCTGGGCATAACACCCAACACCAAGTTTGTCTACAGTCTGATGTCGCACTAAGTAATTAGTGCGACATGTCTTTGTATTTTTATTCAATTTATTTCTGTTATACAGTTTCAAACCTTGTCTGTATTTGCCCCATACACATCCGCAATCTCTGCAATCGATATGTAAGCAGAACGGTCATTTTCATGAACCAGTTCTTTCATCTTTCCAACCTGAAAACGGTTTACCACAATATACACCACCGTTTTGGGAGAGTCAGAATAATATCCTTTTGCTTCGGTAATGGTCATACCACATTCAAAGGCTTCTGAAAGAGCTGCACAGACTTCATTCGGGTGTACTGTTACAATCGTAGCAGCTTTTGAACGATCCAAACCTTCCACAATAAAGTCCACTGTCTTCAGTGCCGCTCCGTACGCTACGATCGAATACAATGGAAGGATCCAACTATGAAGAACAAATCCGCAAACGATATATAACACCAGATTATACCCCATCACAAACGTACCAACCGTGATTCCCAGTCTTTTTGCAAAGATGACAGCAAGAACCTCGATGCCATCCATGGCGCCTCCAAATCGAATTGCCATGCCACTTCCGATACCAGAAATTAGTCCACCGAAAATGGCACAAAGAAGAAGATCTGACCCGGCAAGTGGTGATACAATACTTACATCCACCGGCAGCACATCAGTAATCAGCCATGCTCCAAAAGAATACACTGCTACCGTATAGATTGCATAAATAGTAAAAGTAACACCCTGCTTTTTTAATCCATACAGGAACAGGGGAATGTTCAATACAAGCAAAAATAGAGACAGTGACAACCACTCTGGTGTCAATTGTGACAGCAAAATTGAAGTTCCTGAAATTCCACTATCGTACAAATCTACTGGAGCGATAAACATCGTGACACCAAAGGCATTCACCATACCTGCAACCGTAAGGAAGAAAAAATTCTTCCATTTCATCTTTCCAAGTGCTTGTTTCAAAGTCATACATAATCTCCTTTCATTTTCTGCCTATATAGTTTCTTACGATTCCCCTTATAAATCTTGGTTTATTGCATATGAAATGGTGTGTTTTTATAAAGGTATATTAAGTGATAATTATCGCCCAAGTCAAGTACGGATGACCTGTACAGGATACTATTATTTTCATAAATAAAAAAAGTCGAAAGCAAAGTAAAATCAATGCTTCCGACGCTTAAGAAAACAGGGGATGAGAGAATCGAACTCCCACCAAAGGTTTTGGAGACCCCTATCATACCATTTGACCAATCCCCTTTATTTATATAAGAAAAGGTGACTCATAAAGTCACTCTTTCATTTGTACCTTCAAAACCACATACATGCTGACATCCTTTGGAATCTTTAACCTGCTTTTTGGTCAAGCCCTCGACCGATTAGTACTGGTCAACTCCGTACATTACTGCACTTCC
>NZ_JAOQJL010000078.1:0-1367 GCF_025566965.1 Blautia ammoniilytica
ATAGCTTTTTTGTGCTTTTTCTAAAAAAAAATTGAAAAAATATAAAAGAAAAACTTCCACTTAAGAAAAAATGGAAGTTTTTCAGTGCCCTTATTTATATGCATTTTCGCCTAACCATTGATATACTTTTTCAGAAGAACATTTGTCGGTATCCGCATTAATATCAACACTCAGTCCTAATTGGTGTTCGCTTGTATCGGGAATTGCAACATATTTCTCGGCTCTTTTTTTTGCTTCTTTCGCAGAATATCCTTGTTTTTCATATTCATTGATTTTCTCGTCCATAATTTTTTGTTGTTCTTCTGTTGTTCGATATCCTTCTCTAACAAACAGTGCCAGCCCCTCAGCTCTTGCATCATTAAACATTTGTTGTAATTCTGGAAAAATCCGTGAATCTACTTTTTTACCATTCGATAATTCTGTCAATTCTACTTGATAATTATCTGGAATATAATGATTTCGATTGACCAAAATAAGATTCCATTCACCCGAAGTGTCTGCAAAGGACTTTTCTGACTGCAAAATTTTCGGTAATGTTAATTCTCCAACCTGCACATCGATTTTTATTGTTCTCCACATTACAACGGTTATTATGATAGCCATTAAAAGAATGAATACTCGTAAAATATTCTTTCTTCTACGATTGCTGTATCTTCTTTTGTTCATTTTCTCTCCCACACTTTCATTATCAAAATATTTCTACTTTTAATATAATTAACAACCAAAACGACAAAAGAGTTAGTATCTAAACTTATTTATCAATAAAAAGTTTATTTTTTCTCAATTCCAGCTCAATTTCCCCTCAATGCCTTTTTCCTCCGATTTTCGTATGCTTATCCCACAGCAGAGCAGTACCACACCGGTACGACCTGCTGAATCAATCAATACGAAAAAAGGAGGGGATAAACCATGCAGAACAATATCCGCAACACAAACCTGCGCTTTAATCTGGACAAAGAACAACAGCGGAGAGCCTGGGAATATTTACAGACGATGGACAGGCAGGATTTTAAATCTTACAGTCAGGTAATCTCTCTTGCACTGGTAGATTATTTTGACCGCTACTACCGCACACAGGCTGATCCTTATCTGGAAACAAGAGAGCGGGAAGAACTTTTTGTGAAACAAATTGTAGATGCAGTGGAATTCAGCCTGAAACAGTCATTGCCACTTTTTCTTTCCGGACTGACTGCAGGCATGGTGCAAAGGGAGCCCCAAATCAGGGCGTCCTTTCCCGCACCTGAAAATTCACAGCCAGATAGTGATGTAGACTGGGATTTTCTTGGAGAATAAACCCTTTTGATTGGAGGTGAACACATGACTGACTTTCTGACAGCAGACACCAACCTGCCATCTTATATGATGTT
>NZ_JAOQJL010000079.1:0-697 GCF_025566965.1 Blautia ammoniilytica
AAAGTATATTTACAACTTTTTGTATAACTTTTACCGTTTACCTTTACAGTAACTTTAACAGTCGTAGTTCCAGGCTTTTTACATGTCACCCAAAAATTCCCGCAATTTTTAGCTTTTCCATTGACTATTTGAATGGTCGATTGGCAAAAAACGTCAGCAACTTCCGAATTACTGTTTTTTACAGATATCTTGACCTTACCATCATAAGGTTCTGTACAGAAAGATGTTTTATTTATTACCGATACATTAACCGGAGATGCTACAGATCCCACATTTCTAGGCATCTTGGATAATGGATTCTTTGCTGCCCATACGGATACAGACGAAGCCAAAACCATTAACACAGACAGTAACATTATTAACAGTATCTTTTTCTTTGTTTTCATAAGATAATTCCTCCTGTATACTGGACTTAAAAATTTGTTTTAATATTTTTACTATTTCAAGGCACATTCCTGGGCTTCTGATCTTTTGCTTAACGTACTGTTACAGTCACATATGCTTTCTTTTTGCCTGCCTTCACCGTAATCCGGCATTTTCCTTTACTAACCGCTTTTACCCTGCCTTTTGACGTAACGGTTGCCACCTCCTTCCGGGAACTGGAATAGGTTATCTTTTCAATTGATGTAAACGGCTGCCGGATTGGTTTTAATGCTATACTTTTTCCTTTTTTCAGTGTAACTTTTTTCGTTAAGCC
>NZ_JAOQJL010000079.1:702-1286 GCF_025566965.1 Blautia ammoniilytica
TTTTCCATTGACTATTTGAATGGTCGATTGGCAAAAAACGTCAGCAACTTCCGAATTACTGTTTTTTACAGATATCTTGACCTTACCATCATAAGGTTCTGTACAGAAAGATGTTTTATTTATTACCGATACATTAACCGGAGATGCTACAGATCCCACATTTCTAGGCATCTTGGATAATGGATTCTTTGCTGCCCATACGGATACAGACGAAGCCAAAACCATTAACACAGACAGTAACATTATTAACAGTATCTTTTTCTTTGTTTTCATAAGATAATTCCTCCTGTATACTGGACTTAAAAATTTGTTTTAATATTTTTACTATTTCAAGGCACATTCCTGGGCTTCTGATCTTTTACTTAACGTACTGTTACAGTCACATATGCTTTCTTTTTGCCTGCCTTCACCGTAATCCGGCATTTTCCTTTACTAACCGCTTTTACCCTGCCTTTTGACGTAACGGTTGCCACCTCCTTCCGGGAACTGGAATAGGTTATCTTTTCAATTGATGTAAACGGCTGCCGGATTGGTTTTAATGCTATACTTTTTCCTTTTTTCAGTGTAACTTTTTTCGTTAAGCC
>NZ_JAOQJL010000008.1:0-56040 GCF_025566965.1 Blautia ammoniilytica
CTCTTTTTTTATCTGTATTTTTCGTCATCATAAAAAACACCGCCCTTCTGATATTTATTATATCAGAAAAGCGGTTCCAACAATAGCAAAACCCTGCAAAAGCAGGGCTTTGTCTACAGTCTGACGTCACTTCCCGGGAAGGAAGTGGCGTTTTTGCTTAGAAGAAGATTTATATTAATCTATTTAAAAAAGATTTCCGATGCCGGTAGACACCAGGAAAAGGATCAGCATTACCACAGGTACTACAAAACGGATCATAAAGCTGTACAGGCGGGCACGACCAAAATGTTCCCCGTTTCGTTCTACCTCACTGATAATATATTTAGGACCGATCACCCAGCCCACCAGAATACTGGTAAGGAAGGAGATAAACGGCATCAGGAAGCTGTTGCTGATATAATCCATTACATCCAGCAGCTGTGCAGTGGCACCATTTGGAAGTGGCAGTTCAAAGTACAGTGCATTATATCCAAGACAGATCAGCACAGCTGTAATAAGAGAATAGATCCCGATCATGCTGCACATCTGTTTACGGGTTTTATGGAAGATTTCCATGCAGTTAGCAACCAGGGTTTCCATAACGGACACGCAGGAAGTAAGTGCAGCAAAGCCCATCATTAAGAAGAAAGCAATGGCTGTTATTTTTCCTACAGGCCCCATAGCTTCAAAAACCTTAGGCAAAGAAATAAAGATCAGGCTTGGGCCGGAAGCCATTCCATCGGTGCCCAGGAAGACAAATACTGCAGGGATGATCATCATACCAGCCAGGAAAGCCACACCTGTGTCAAATATTTCAATCTGGTTAATGGATTTATTCAGATTTACATCATCTTTTACATAGGAGCCGTAAGTGACCATGATACCCATGGAGACACTTAAAGAAAAGAATAACTGGCTCATAGCATCCAGAAGGATTTCAAGGAAGCGCTTTACAGTCAGACCGGAAAAATCAGGATACAGGTATACCCATAATCCCTGAAGGCCTGTACGTACTGTGCCGTCTGTATCTTTTTTGGAAAGAGTCAGGGAAAAAATGGCAATGACAAGGATCAAAATGATCAGTCCAGGCATGATGAAGCGGGAGAATTTTTCGATTCCCTTTTCTACGCCACGGTATACGATCCAGGCTGTCAGTGCCAGAAATATAAGCATAAAAACAATAGGTGAAACCTTGGATGTAATAAATGATGTAAAATAGCTGTCCTTGGAAAGGGCAGATCCATCGGAAATAATATATTCACAGAAATACTTGGTGATCCATCCGCCGATTACAGAGTAATAAGTCATGATCAGGGCAGGTACAAGGAATGTAAGATATCCAAGGAATCTCCACTTAGGATGCAAAGTGCCAAATGCCTTCAGGGCATTTTGTTTAGTCTTTCTTCCGATGGCAATGTCTGTGGTAAGCAGCACAAAGCCAAAGGTAAGCACCAGGATAAGATAGATGATCAGGAAAAGTCCGCCGCCATCTTTAGCACAAAGATAGGGAAAGCGCCAGATATTTCCTACGCCTACTGCACTTCCCGCAGCTGCCAGGACAAAGCCGATAGAATTACTGAAGTTACTTTTTTTCTCTTTCATTGATATTACCTCAATTCATATTCTTTTGTTAAACGACTGATTTTTGACAGACATTTATAATATTTAACTTTTATTTTAATATACAAGGAATAAAATGTAAACAAAGAGGATTTCATGTAAGGAGATTTATTTGTAAAAAAAATTTGAAATATTATATTTTGGTCAGATATATGATATAATGGTGGTGTCCGGAAAGCAGAAAGTGTTTTCTGGATATTTTTATAAAAAAATGATAGTGAAGCTGCAGGATCCTTTAATTAGATCCTGGCATATTTTTGGAGAATAGATGATGGAACAGGAGCGATTGATTTTTCATGTGGATGTAAATAGTGCTTTTCTTTCCTGGGAAGCAGTACGCCGGGTAAAAGAAGGGCTTCCGGATCTGAGGGAGATCCCTTCTGCGATTGGCGGAGATCCCAGGACCCGGACAGGGATTGTGGTAGCCAAATCAATTCCTGCAAAAAAATATGGGGTATGTACAGGGGAGCCTGTAGGGATGGCTCTCAAAAAATGTCCTGAGCTGGTAGTTGTGCCGGGAGATTTTAGCCTGTTTTTAAGGTGCTCCAGGGCCTTTAAGGAAATCTGTGCATCTTATGCACCGGTAATGGAATCCTTTTCCATTGATGAGGTTTTCCTGGATATGACAGGTACATCCCTGCTTTATCCGGATCCTGTAGCCCTGGCCTGTGAGATCAAGGACAAGATCCACAGAGAACTGGGGTTTACTGTAAATATAGGGATTTCCGTAAACAAGCTTCTGGCTAAGATGGCTTCTGATTTTGAAAAACCGGATAAAGTCCACACCTTATTTCCGGAGGAAATCCCCACAAAGATGTGGCCGCTTCCTGTGGGGGAGCTTCTTTTCCTTGGAAAAGCATCCCGGCGGAAACTGGAGGAGGCTGGGATCCACACCATCGGTGATCTGGCACATGAAGATGAATCCCATATACAGATGCTTTTGGGAACAAAGAACGGACATCAGCTGTATCAGTATTCCTGTGGGAGGGATGACTCTCCTGTTCGGGCAGAAGCAGAAGAAAGCAAAGGGCTTAGCGTGGAGACCACATTTAATGAGGATCTTGTTTCGAAGGAGCAGGTCTTTCAGGTGCTTTTGGCCCAGTGTGACATACTTGCAGCCAGACTTCGGAAAAAAGAAAAGAAATGCAGCTGTATTGCGGTTTCTTTCCGTACATTGGATTTTAAAAACCGTTCTCATCAGATGACCATTGAAAGTGCAACAGATATTACGGATGAGATTTTCAAATATGCACAGAAGCTTTTTCTGGATTTCTGGAAGGGGCAGCCTTTACGTTTGGTGGGGGTTTCCCTGACAGGACTTAACGATGGGATGTATGAGCAGATGAGCATGTTTGAAGATACCAGGGACAAAGAGAAAAGACGGAAGCTGGATGCTGCCCTGGATTCCATACGTTTGAAATATGGCAATGACAAAGTGACCAGAGCCAGTATTATGAACAGCAGCGGCAGGATCGGAAGAAAAGCAAAAGCAGAGAACGGATTAGATAAGCATCGCACATGAAAGTTGGGGCCGGATAGGCCCCAACAGTTTGGAAATTCTTCGCATTTTTGAATTTGTGTTCTATGCCAGATACACGCTGCCGTTGCCTGTTCTTTAGTAAGACTGGCCGCCCTGGCTTCCGGACATCTGTCTTTCCTGGGACTCGATCATTTTTTTGACCATATATCCACCCACTGAACCGTTCTGTTTGGAAGTCAGGTTTCCGTTATATCCATCTGTAAGGGGGACACCCAGTTCATTTGCAACTTCAAATTTAAAACGGTCTAAAGCACTTTTGGCCTCTGGTACAACTGCTTTGTTAGAAGAAGTAGAATTTGTCATTTGATTTTCCTCCTTGGTTGTTTTGTTTGATGTTACATTGCTAGTATGTGCTGACCCAAGGAAAATACACTGGAAATTCCTGCTTTTTTTCAGGTTGAAAAATCCCAGATGACAGATATAGGATAAAAAATCAGTCAGCAGCTTTTGTAAGATCGGCTTTGACTGCTGTATATTTTTTTTCAGGGATCGGAAGAGTGGTGCCGTCTGTCATAGTGACCTGAAATCTTATAATCTCACGTACATGCTTCGGATTGATCAAATAACATTTGTGAATCTGATAGAACAGCTCACTGAAATGGTTTTTAATGGAAAGCAGATTGTCAATAGATTCAAAATCACCGTCCAGGGTATGGATCATGGTATGGGAGCCAAGGCTTTCCACATAAAGGATCCTGGGCCATTGCAGATATAAAAGGGATTTGTTTACGCTTTTAATGATCAGTCTTTCAGAACGGGCTTCACCGGCCAGGGTATAATGTTTATAGTGCTCATAATTTTCATCATAATGGACAGGGTAGATATTGTCACGCTCATCATAGGCGATGGCATTGGAAATGTGGCAAAGTTTGATCTGTGGCCGCCCGTTTTCTTCTACAAAGGTAAGCTGTATTCTTTGGTTTGCCCGGCTTACGCTTTTGTCCGGCCAGATGGTATCCACCAGGAAAAACAGAAGTATCTCACAGGTCTTGGCACTTCCGGCGGAAATAGGTGTAACTGTAAGATTGTTAATAATGAATTTTAAGGTTGTGATGTTCATTTCTGAAGGCTTCAATCAGCGCTGCTTTAGTGCGGATGATCTGTTTTTCGGCAGGACCGATCCACAATACATCTTTGTGGCAGGATTCCAGAAAGAGCCGGATATCGTTATTATAATAATTGGTTAGTATAGTTGCTGCAAATTTTGCGGTTTCCTGTATATTCATACCCATCCTCCTGTATTTTATAATCTGCCATACATAAGATACCAGGGCAGGATTGTGGGAGCGCATAGCACGAAGCAATCCGTAGGTATCATAATTGGTAGCTTTGAATCCATATCTGGATTTGGGTGTTTAACACACTTATGATAGTACCATAAATTTGAATATACAGGCAAGAAATATCCGTGCAAAAATTGGAAAAAATCACCTAAAATCTGTACAAGTATGCGAAAAAAATGTGAAGAATCAAAACAGAAACAGTTGTTCGAGAAAAGTTGTAACTTTTAGATTCTTGTGCTATAATGAACAAAACTATTGAGAAAAGGAAAGTATAGCATGTCACCATTATTAGCAATTCTGTTAGGAATTATACAGGGGATCACCGAATTTCTCCCGGTAAGCAGCTTTGGCCATCTGGCTACAGTAGAGAAGCTTTTCGGCGCAGAGAGACAGGCAGGTGTTCTTTTTGAAGTGATGCTGCACACAGGTACGCTTGCAGCCATATTTGTTGTTTTCTGGTCAGATCTTAAAAGGATAGGAGAAGAGCTCCTTGGCATGGCCATGGATCTTGCAGGTAATCTTAACCTGTATATACATAACAGAAGGACAGGAGAGCATCTGCATTATGCAAAGATCGTATATGGCACATACCGTAAGTTTGCAGCACTGATCCTTGTATCATCTGTTCCTACAGCGGTTCTTGGTTATACCTGCCGCAGACTGGCTGCAAAGGCGGCTGTTTCACCACTGCTTCCGGGGATCTGTTTTTTGATCACAGGGATTTTCCTGCTGGTAACAGATCTGGGTCAGGCAGGCATGAACAAGACCCCCAAGGAAGCCGGGTACGACAGTGCCATGTGGATGGGGATCTGCCAGGGACTGAGTGTATTTCCAGGGATTTCCAGAGAAGGTATGACCATCTGTGCAGGACTTCTTTGCGGGCTGAGCCGTAAGTTCGCTGTGAAATATTCCTTTATTATGAGCGTTCCGGCAGTGGCAGGTGCTCTGGTCCTGGAGCTTGGTCAGTTTGCATCACCTGGAATGACAGTAGGACTTGGTTTTACCTATATTCTTGGGATGCTGACTGCAGCTGTGACTGGATTTTTTACCATCCGGTTTTTGCTTGTTATCCTTCAGAAGACAAAGCTGCGTTATTTTGCATTTTACTGCTTCCTGGCAGGGATTATTGCACTGGTAATTAATTACAGGTAGAGAATTCAGCAAGAACGCAGCATGTATTTTGAATAATTAATTTAGTAAAGGGGAGTTTGTTCACTGATGGCAGGTTCTAAGACATCCAAAAGACGTACATCCGGGCGTACAGCCAGTTCAAAAAAGAAAAAGAAGCAGGCAGCAGCCAATGGATTTCAGAATGATATTATCCTTCTGGTGATCCTGGCTGCGTCCATTATCCTTCTTGTAAGCGATTTTGGTCTTGGAGGCATTGTAGGCAATGGGATCAGCAGCTTCTTTTTTGGCATTATGGGAGTTCTGGCTTATGCATTTCCTGTAGTATTTTTCATTGGAGCAGCCTTCCTGCTTTCCAACAAAACCAGCCTGCTTGCCCGGAAAAAGGTAGCTGCAGCAGCTGTCTTTTTTCTTGCATTATGCGGACTTGTGCAGCTGGTCACAGAGGGATATATCAGCGGGACCACACTGGAGGATTATTACAGGGAGTGTTCTGCATACCATACCGGAGGAGGCCTTATCGGTGGTGCGATCTGCATTTCCACCACTTCTGCATTTGGTGCGGTAGGAGGCTGTGTGATCATCGTTATGGTGCTGATGGTATGCCTGGTGCTGATCACCCAGAAGTCCTTTTTCGGATTTGTTTTCCGTGAGTTTGACCGCTTGATGCTTTTGATCAAAGGCGGCAAGGACAGCTATTTGGACGGCCGTCCTGACCGTGAAAAGGCCAGGGAGCTTCGTGCAAGGGCAAAAGCACAGGCTAAGCAGGAAAAGCGTGCACAGAAAGTCCGCAGGCTGGAAGAGGCTATAGAGTCAGAGGAACAGGAAGATAGAAGAAATGGTGCTGCTTCCAGGCATCATGAAAAGCGAAATGACAGACCTGGCCCCAATACCTTTGTTGTAGAGGCACCGGAGCGTGACCAGGGACAGCTGGAGTTTTCCATACACCGGGCTGAGCCTGTTCAGATACAGGAAGACAGCAGTGATAATATAAGACCTGAGGCTTTGGCGGAGGAAGCCCAGGCTTTGCCGGAAGAGAAGGCCGCAAGGCAGCCCTCTAAGAACCCTAAATCCTCCAAGAAAGAGATTGAGAATGGGATTCGCAATATCCAGCATGAGATCAACAGCAAAGAAGGGGAAGTTAAGAAGGAATATCAGTTTCCTCCAATGACTCTGTTAAAGAAGGGCAGTGGCAAATCCCAGGGGGATTCGGATGCCCATCTGCGAAAAACAGCCCAGAAGCTGCAGGAAACCCTTCGCAATTTTGGAGTGAATGTAACGATCACAAATGTAAGCTGCGGTCCTACTGTTACCAGATACGAGTTATCACCGGATCAGGGTGTGAAGGTGAGCAAGATCGTAGGACTTGCAGATGATATCAAGCTGAATCTTGCTGCTTCCGATGTAAGGATCGAGGCACCGATCCCAGGTAAGGCAGCAGTAGGAATCGAAGTGCCTAACAAAGAGAACAGTCCGGTTATGTTAAGGGATCTTCTTCAGTCACCGGAGTTTCAGAATGCAAGATCAAAGCTTTCCTTTGCTGCAGGTAAGGATATTGCAGGCAAGCCGGTAGTAACAGATATTGCCAAGATGCCCCATCTGCTGATCGCAGGAGCTACAGGATCAGGTAAGTCTGTTTGTATCAATACACTGATCATGAGTATCCTTTACAAGGCAAAGCCAGAAGAAGTAAAGATGATCATGATCGATCCAAAGGTGGTGGAGTTAAGTGTATATAACGGGATCCCTCATTTGTTTATTCCTGTGGTAACAGATCCTAAGAAGGCAGCAGGCGCCCTGAACTGGGCGGTATCAGAAATGACTACCAGATACAACACCTTTGCAGAGTATGGAGTACGTAATCTGGAAGAATATAACCGTAAAGTGGATTCCATGCCTGCGTCTCAGGACGAGGCAGCACCTGAGAAAATGCCTCAGATCATTATTATTGTAGACGAGCTTGCAGATCTTATGATGGTGGCACCTGGAGAAGTGGAGGATGCCATTTGCAGGCTGGCACAGTTGGCCCGTGCAGCAGGGATCCATCTGATCATAGCTACACAGCGTCCATCTGTAAATGTTATTACAGGCCTGATCAAGGCAAATATGCCTTCAAGGATCGCTTTTTCCGTTTCCTCTGGTGTGGATTCCAGGACGATCCTTGACATGAACGGAGCTGAGAAGCTGCTTGGAAAAGGAGATATGCTTTTTTATCCACAGGGCTATCAGAAGCCTGCCAGACTGCAGGGAGCTTTTGTTTCAGATGAAGAGGTGAGTGCAGTGGTGAATTTCCTATCTGACAAGAATCCTGCAGTTACCTACAGTTCCCAGATCCAGCAGCAGGTTGATACACCGGTGATGCCTGGTGCAGCGGCTGACCGGGATGACAGAGATATATACTTTGAAGAGGCTGGTAAATTGATCATCGAAAAAGAAAGAGCGTCCATTGGTATGCTCCAGCGGATGTTTAAGATCGGGTTTAACCGGGCGGCAAGGATCATGGATCAGCTTACAGACGCCGGAGTAGTAGGTCCTGAAGAGGGTACTAAGCCCAGGAAGGTACTTATGAGTAAAGAAGAATTTCAGTCTTATATAGACGGAAGCTCACAACAATAAAAGGAGGATTTTACAAATGGTAAAGCATATTGTAATGTGGAATTTCAAAGAAGATGTTCCGGAAGGTGAGAAAAAGGCTATCAAAGAGAAAGCCAAAAAAGAACTGGAAGCACTGGTAGGTGTTGTACCTGGTCTGATCAGCGCATTTGTGATCACAGAGCCGCTTTCTTCCAGCAGTCATGATTTCTGTCTTGTTACAGAATTGGAGACACCGGAAGCATTAGCTGCTTATGCAGTGAATCCAAATCATCAGAATGTAGCAAATACATACGTCCGTCCATATACCTGTAATCGTGCAGCTATGGATTATATGATGGACTAATAGAAGTAATATAAAAATGGAAATTCGTATTTTATCAGTAGGGAAAATAAAAGAAAAATATTTGAATGATGGGATCGGGGAGTATGCGAAAAGGCTTGGCAGATACTGCAAGCTTAAATTTATCCAGGTACCGGACGAAAAGACCCCGGATAAGGCCTCAGAGGCTTTAAATACCCAGATCAGGGAAATAGAAGGGGAGCGGCTCCAGAAGCACATCCGGGAGCAGGATTATGTGATTGCATTGGCTATTAACGGGAAAATGCTTGATTCTGTCCAGCTGTCAGAGAAGATCGCAGCCTTAGGCGTACAGGGAACCAGCTCCATCACATTTGTGATCGGCGGATCCTTAGGCCTTTCGGATCAGATCCTTAGGAGGGCAGATTACAGTCTTAGCTTTTCGCCAATGACCTTTCCACATCAGTTAATGCAAATGATCCTGTTGGAGCAGATCTACCGCTCCTTCAGGATCATCAATCATGAGCCATATCATAAATAAATGGGAATCGTTATCAGATCCCACTGATGCGGATCGCCTCAACAGCTTCACGGATCTTCTCAGGCGGGAGTACTAATGCAAAACGTACATAACCTTCTCCGTGAGGTCCGAAGCTGGATCCTGGTGTTACGATCACCCCTGCTTTTTCCATAAGCTCCATACAAAATGCCATACTGTCCATACGGCCGCCGGGGATCCTTGCCCACACAAACATGGTACCTTTGCCATTAGGCATTTCCCAGCCAATTTCGTGAAGACCATTGCAAAGGGCGTCACGCCGTTCCTGATACATGCGACATTGCTCCGTTACATTGTCCAGAGGGCCGGTAAGCGCTGCGATAGCAGCCTTTTGCAATGGCAGGAACATACCGAAATCGATCTGGCTGCGAAGTTTTCGAAGGGCAGCAATCACTTGTGGATTGCCAATCAGGAAACTAAGTCTTGCGCCTGTTACATTAAAGGATTTGGAAAGACTGAAAAATTCAACACCTACTTCTTTTGCACCTGGTGTAGCTAGGAAGCTTCCGCCGTATACACCATCAAAAATAATATCACTATAGGCATTGTCATGTATGATCAAAATATTGTATTTCTTTGCAAAGGCTACGATCTCTTCATATAAGCCGGGGGTTGCGATACTGCCTACCGGGTTTGAAGGAAGAGAAACCACCATATATTTTGCTTTCTGTGCAATATTTTCAGGGATTCCATTTACATAAGGCAGGAAATCATGCTCTGCTACCAGCGGATAGTAGTAAGGAGTTGCACCGCCAAGCTTGCTGCCAGCTGCAAAAACCGGATAACAGGGATCTGGCAGGAGTACAATGTCTCCTTCGTCACAAAGAGCCATACCCAGGTGTCCCATACCTTCCTGGCTGCCATATACAGACATTACCATATCCGGGGTAATACTTACCTGAAAACGCTTCTGATAATAAGCACAGACAGCATCAAGAAGTTCCGGCAGATCCCGCAGGCTGTACCGCCAACTGGAGTCCTCCTTTGCTGCTTCTATCAGTGCTTCTTTGATATAATCCGGTGTATGGAAATCAGGCGTTCCAACACTCATATTATAAATTTTCTTACCCTGCTGTTCAAGCTGGATCCTTTTGTTGTTCAGGGCAGCAAAAATCTCATCCCCGAATAGTTCCAATCGTTTGGAAAACTGCATCTTAAGTTCCTTCTTTCCTAAAATATTGGGTCGGGCTTTATTTTATCATCCTGTTTTTTATCTGACAAGAGAAAATGATTCAGATTCTGGCTCTTATTTGCATCTGCAGTTCTCATTTACCAAGGAAAAAATAGGGATTGTTTCAAAACATAAATGTATGTATAATTAAGAGAATATTTTGAGGGTGGCGAAAGGAGAACAAAAAGAGCAGTGAAAGATTATATGGCACCTATGGAGGGGATCACCAACCATGTTTACCGCAGTGCTTACCATCGGTATTACCATCCTATGGATAAATATTTTACCCCTTTCCTGTCAGCCAAGCCGGATAAGAAATTAAGTTTTAAGGAAATCTGTGAGGTTTCTCCTGAAACAAATGAAGGGCTTCATGTAGTTCCTCAGATTCTGGCAAATAATGCAGATGATTTCATAAATACAGCCAGGATCCTGCGGGATAAATACGGACATAAAGAGATCAATCTGAACCTGGGATGCCCTTCCGGTACTGTAACAGCAAAAGGAAAGGGGGCTGGCTTCCTGGCCTTTCCCCTGAAGCTGGATCGTTTTCTGGAAAAGATCTATGAAGGTCTGCCGGACATGGATATTTCCATAAAAACAAGGGTTGGCTTTGATGAGGAAGAAGAGTGGGATGCACTTTTTTCCATATATGAGAAGTATCCGGTAAAGGAACTGATCATCCATCCAAGGATCCGTCAGGATTTTTATAAGAATCAGCCAAGACTTCAGGCTTACCAAAAAGCATATGAGAAAAGGACGCTTCCGCTTTGTTATAATGGAGATCTTTTTACCAGGGAAGATTATGTACAGATATCTGGGCAATTTCCGGATACAGAATGTTATATGTATGGACGGGGGCTGATCACAGATCCGGGGCTTGTAAGTCAGATCAGGGAGGGAAGCCATCCGGATAAGGACCGGCTTTCTGCCTTTCATGAGGAGGTTTATATCCGTTATCAAAAGCTTCTTTCCGGAGAGAAAAATGTGCTTTTCCGAATGAAAGAGCTATGGTCTTATATGGGACTGTCTTTTACAAATTATGAAAAATATCTGAAGAAGATCCGTAAAGCCCAGCATTTTAAGGAATATCAGGCTGCTGTTTCCAGCCTTTTTGCAGAACAGGAGCTGATATTTGGCAGTAAGGATGACACATCCGGTGAAAATGCAGCAGGAGAGAATACTTCAGTAAAGAATATACCAGGAGAGAATACATGGAACTAGATACAGCCAGATTGGAGAATTTTATTGCAGATTATCCTATATATGAGTATCGTATCCTGGATGCCGGGGCCATTGCCATTGAAGAACGGGTTCGGGTGATCTGCAGACAGGAATGTGAAAGATATGGAACTACCTGGGCGTGCCCGCCTGGCGTAGGAAGCCTGAAAGAATGTGGAGATAAGATCCACAGCTTTTCCAAGGGGATTTTCTTTTCCAGTGTGGCAGAGGTATCGGATCTCATGAATATGGAGGAGATGCTTTCAACCCGCCATGCCCATGAGGATCTTACCGGACAGGTTGGAGAATTTCTGAAAAAGGAAGGCTTTCAGATCTATATTCTATCTACAGAATCCTGTGATATCTGTCCTAAATGCGCCTACAAAGAAGGCAAACCCTGCAGGTATCCGGATCGGATGCATCCCTGCCTTGAGAGCCATGGAGTGGTAGTTAGTGATATTGTGGAAGAACAGGGCATGGAATACAATCTTGGCGGGAATACTATCTTATGGTTTTCACTGATCCTGATCCGCTGATGGCTTTACCTGTATATTTTGAAAAACAGATGCATACAATGTTGAAAAAGCCGGGAATGAAATGCCATGGAAAAAAGGCTGAACTGGAAGGATAATCTGGTAAAAGCTGCCGGGATCCCGGAGGATCTGGCTTATGGCCAGCCTGTGGTTACAGTGACAGGGCATAGGCGGGCTGTGATCCAGAACTATCGTGGTATTCTTTTATATACCAGTGAAAAGCTGGTGTTACGAACATCCCATGGTATAGTAACGGTCTGTGGCAAAGATCTTCAGATCTTATCCTATTGTGGAGATGAAATGGAGATCACAGGATGGATCGGTGATATCCACCTGGGATAACCGGCTGGCAATGAGAAAGGTGCAGCTGTAAAGGGAGTATACAGCTGCGAAAGGGTTCAGATATGATGAATCTGTGGAAGGGCTTTGTATGGATCCGTATCTGTGGCGGTGAGCAGGAACGCTTCCTCAATCTTTGCAGGGCAAAAGGTATCATCCTGGAAAAGCTTTTCTTTACCCAGGGTGAGCTTTGGGCAACTGTTTCTACCAAGGATTTTTTCAGACTTTCCCATGTACGGAGAAAAGCAAAAGTACATATTCATATATTAAAAAAACAGGGAATGCCCTTCTTTTTTCTCAGACTGAAAAAAAGAAAGGCGTTTTTTCTTGGAATCCTTTTATGTATCAGTATACTGATTTTCTTCTCTGGCCATATATGGAATATCCATATAGAAGGGAATGTTAAGAACAGTTCCGGGCAGATCCTGGATTTTCTTGCAAAACAGAATGTTTATCACGGAATGAGTATCCGTCAGGTAGACTGCAGTTTTCTTGCGGGGCAGATCCGAAAAGAATTTACAAATATGATATGGGTTGCTGTCCGCAGGGAAGGTACGCAGCTGCTGATTTCTGTAAAAGAGGGCATTTCCAAGGAAGAACCGGAGAAGGAACAGATACCATACAGCCTTGCCTCAGGCCTGGACGGTGAAATCGTAAGAATGATCACAAGAGCAGGGACTCCCTTGGTGAAGACTGGGGATATGTGTGAAAAAGGGCAGCTCCTGGTGCAAGGACAGGTGGAGCTTGTAAATGACAGCCAGGAAATTACAGGATATGACTACGTCTGTGCGGATGCGGATATTTTTGTCCGACATGAGATCTCCTATTATGATCAGTTTTCCATGAAAAATAAGCAGGCAGTTTACACAGGAGAAAGGAAAAAAGGATTTTTCATAAAAGCAGGTCCTTTTTTCTGGATGTGGGGCACCAGTCAGAAGCAGGACAGCAGCAGATTTACAGAAGAACAAAAGATCTGTCTTACCGAGAATTTTGTGTTGCCCATCTCTTACGGCTTTGCAACAGATGAGAAATATCGGATCCAGACAAGGATCCTTACAGACAAGGAAGCCAGGAAAAAGGCAGTTCTTCATATACAGCAGTTTGAAAAAAAACTTCTTAAAAAGGATATTGAAGTGATGGAAAACAAGGTGAAAATTAAAACAGACCAGGAAAACTGTACAGCCAGCGGTAACCTTGTAGTGATAGAAAAAACAGGAATCCGGGTTCCTGTAGAAAAAAGGGGTTCCAATATCCTGAAATAGTGTTAAAATGTAAGCAGTGCCTGCTTGCTGGGCGCAATGGAATATACGAGAAAGGACAGCACAGATGGCAAGCAATATTATTGAATTACACACCCAGATACCGGCAGACCTGGAGGGCAATGTATTTGGACAGTTTGACGGGCATCTGAAGCAGATAGAGAGGACACTGAATGTAACTCTGATCTCAAGGGACGGTTTTCTGAAGATCATTGGAGCAGAAGGCTGTGCCGCACAGGCCAAGCAGCTGATTGAAGAGCTTGTAACCCTTGCCAAAAGAGGCAATGTGATCACAGACCAGAATGTAAATTATGCGCTTTCCCTGGCTCTTGAGAAAAGAAATGAAGTGATTACGGAGATTGATAAGGACTTTATCTGTAATACCATACAAGGGCGTCCCATCAAGCCTAAAACCCTGGGACAGAAGGAATATGTGGATCAGATCCGCAAGAAAATGATCGTATTCGGTGTGGGTCCGGCAGGTACAGGTAAGACCTATCTTGCTATGGCCATGGCAGTTACTGCCTTCCGCAATGAAGAGGTAAGCAGGATCATTCTTACCCGTCCTGCCATCGAAGCAGGAGAAAAGCTGGGATTTTTGCCTGGCGACCTGCAAAGTAAGGTAGATCCTTACTTAAGACCACTTTACGATGCATTGTATCAGATCATGGGGGCTGACAGCTTTGCAAAGAATATGGAGAGAGGTCTGATCGAGGTGGCACCCCTTGCGTATATGAGGGGACGTACCCTGGATAATGCTTTTATTATCCTGGATGAAGCACAGAATACCACGCCTGCCCAGATGAAAATGTTCCTTACACGTATTGGATTTGGTTCCAAGGTGATCGTTACAGGAGATGCATCCCAGAAGGATCTTCCAAGAGATGCGGTTTCCGGTCTGGATGTGGCTATGAAGGTGCTGAAGAAGATCGACGATATCGGTTTCTGTGAACTTACCAGCAAGGATGTGGTTCGTCATCCACTGGTTCAGCAGATCGTTCAGGCTTATGAGAATTATGAAAAAAGACAGCCAAAGCAGGATAAAGGATCCAAATACGATGGAAGACGTAGACATGGAGGACAATAAAATGGTATCTGTACAATATGAATGTGAAACAGACATTTCTCTGGAACTGGACTGTGAAGCTCTTGCAAAGAAAGTGGCACAGTCTGTACTGGAATTGGAGAACTGCCCTTATGATAGTCAGGTGAATCTTGTTCTTACAGATAATTCGGGGATCCATGAAGTGAACCGGCAGTTCCGTGGGATCGATGCACCTACAGATGTGCTTTCTTTTCCTATGATTCCTTTTGAAACGCCTGCAGATTATCAGATCCTGGATCAGGATGAATCCTTTTTTGATCTTGATACAGAGGAGCTTCTTCTTGGAGATATTATGATCTCTGCAGAAAGAGTGATCAGTCAGGCTGAGGATTATGGACATAGTATCAAAAGAGAATTCTGTTTTCTGGTAGCTCACAGCATGCTCCATCTTCTGGGATATGATCACATGGTTCCGGAGGAAGCTGCCATTATGGAGCAGAAGCAGGAAGCAGCACTTGAGAAACTTGGGATTACACGTTAAGTCTGCGTATCAGGTATAATTAACAGGACTTATGCCACTTGTTCAGCAACAGTAAAGGAGAAAAAAATGAAGAAAAAATTATTCAGAATGCTTACCGGGTTGATTTTATCCTGTTCCCTTGCAGGAAGCAGCACAGTTATGGCTCAGGAAGCAGACAGTTCAGATACTGTGAAGAGTTACCTTACAGGAGAGGATGTACCGGCTTCCATTGGACGGAGAAGACCTGTGGCAGTGATGCTTGGCAATGATCGCAACGGCGCGCCACAAAGCGGGCTTACCAATGCAGGAGTGATCTATGAAGCACCTGTAGAAGGACAGATTACAAGATTGATGGGTATTTTTGAGGACTATGACAATCTGGAGAAGATCGGCTCTGTCCGCAGCTGCCGTGATTATTATATTTTCTATGCCAATGAATTTAATGCCATTTATACGCATTATGGACAGGCTGCTTATGCACTTCCTTATCTTGAGCAGCATGCTATTGACAATCTGAATGGACTTACCATGGGATCAACTGCATTCTTCCGTACTACAGACCGTCAGGCACCTCATAATGCATATACTACACCTCAGCTTCTTCAGAATGGCATTGATGCCATGGGATACAGTCAGGAATACAAGTCTGATTACACAGGTCATTATCTTTTTGCAGAAGACGGCACAGAGACTACTTTGGACAATGGTACTGCTGCCAATGTGGTGAAGCTTGACAATTACGGAGACAATCACCCCTGGTTTGAGTATAACGCTGATACCAAGGAGTACAGCCGTTTTCAGTTTGGAGAAGCACATATTGATGAATTGAACGGACAGCAGCTTACCTGTGACAATATTATCCTTCAATATTCTGCATATAAGCCTTACGATTCTAATGGTTATCTGAATGTGGATGTGATGACACCCGGACAGGGCAAGTTCATTACCAGAGGCAAGGCGATTGATATCCGCTGGGAGAAGGATTCTCCATGGGGTATTACTCATTATTATGATGCCAATGATCAGGAGATCCGTCTGAATCCTGGTCGCACCTGGGTTGCTATCATCCAGAATGACAAGGTGGATTCCATTTCTTACCAGTAAGATCTTGCCAGAGGTGAGACTGCATAATCTTTAACCTTAGCGCTGATACTATCAGAAAAAGGAGCGATTCTCATGCGTAAATTTTTCTGTTGTATCAGCGTATTTTTTATTTTAGGGATCCTGTGCCTGGGATATTATCTTACTTATACAGGTGGGAAAGATGTATCCCAGGGCCTGGCCCTGGGGCAGATCACTACAGGCAGGTCTGTCAATGCAGGAGAAAAAAAGGGCGAATATGGGATTTATTATCTGCAGCTTGAGGGAGATACGGTAGTGATCTATGAAAATAACAAACAGACCGTATATGATAGGATCCCTATTCACCGGGATAGCCTTCCAAAGGAGCTGCTGCAGCAGCTGAAAAAAGGAAAATATATTAAGAATAAGAGAGAATTATACGCATTTCTTGAAAATTATTCCAGTTAATAAATATGAATTTTTTCTGAAATTCCTTCCAGCTGCTGAAAAATCATAGACGAATGACGCAAAAAGGTGTAATATAATTTGATGAAATAAAGGGTAAAAGCGTATTGGAGCAAACAGGAAGATGAATTACAGAGAACGACTGAAAGATAAAAAAAGAATTGTTATTAAGATCGGCAGTTCTTCCCTTACACATGCAGCCACAGGAAGGCTGGACCTGCTTAAGATGGAGGTGCTGGTGAGGGAACTTGGAGATCTGCGCAATCAGGGTAAGGACGTAGTCCTTGTTTCTTCCGGAGCCATTGCAGTAGGGGCAGCGGCTCTGGGTATGAAGGGCAAGCCTTCCGATCTCCGTGTGAAGCAGGCATGCGCTTCCGTAGGCCAAGCCAGACTGATGCTGATCTACCAGAAGCTGTTTTCGGAGTATAACCAGATGGCAGGCCAGATCCTGATGACAAAGAATACTATGGTTAATAATGCTAATCGAAGGAATGCACAGAATACATTTAACGAATTACTTTCGTTAGGAGTGATTCCCATTGTTAATGAGAATGACTCCATTTCTACATATGAAATGCAGTCTCTTGAGAAATTCGGTGACAATGACACTCTTTCGGCTGTGGTTGCTGCATTGATCGAGGCAGATCTTCTCATTCTTATGTCTGATATCGACGGTTTATATACCGACGATCCTAATTCCAATCCGGATGCAAGGTTTATAGATACTGTAGATAATTTTGACGAACGCATTTTGAATATGGGGAAGGGTTCATCTACCAGTAATGTGGGTACAGGCGGGATGGCTACTAAGCTTACAGCTGCAAGGATCGCTACAGCTGCAGGAGTGGATATGGTGATCGCCAATGGAAGTGATTTTCATAATATCCATCGTGTCACCAAAGGAGATGACTGTGGAACTTTGTTTGTTGGGAAGAAGCAGGAAGAATTCTTCCTGATCGACTATATCGAAAAGCTTTTATAAGGAGAGGATTATGGACGCACGTAAGATAGACAGGATCAATACTCTGGCTCATAAGGCTAAAAGCGTTGGTCTGACAGATGAAGAGAAGAGAGAACAGACACTTCTTCGTGAGGAATACCTGGAGTCAATAAGGGCAAGCCTTCGTTCAAGGCTGGACGGTATTGATATTAAAGAGGCTGACGGAAGTATAACGAATCTTGGAGAAAAATATGGAAGAAAAAAAGGTCATTAGAAAAAAGATATTTGCTATCCGTCAGGATATATCTGACCAGTGGGTACAGGATATCAGTATAGAACTTTCCAAGCATTTGATCGATCTTCCGGTTTTCCAGCATGCAAAGAAAGTGATGATCTACGCAGACTATCATCATGAGGTGAAGACAGATTATATCATCAGGGCTGCCTGGGAAGCTGGAAAGCAGGTGGCAGTTCCCAAAGTGGTGGGAAAGGAGATGGTTTTCCATCTTCTCACAGATTTTAAGCAGCTAAAGCCAGGGTATTTCGGGATTCCGGAGCCTGTATCCGGAGAAGCCGTCTGCTGGGATGAAGCACTTATGATCATGCCGGGAGTTGCCTTTGATAGAAAGAACCACAGAATCGGCTATGGCGGCGGCTTTTATGACCGGTACCTTGAAAAGCATCCGGGGCTTGATACCGTTGCACTGGCTTTTGATTTTCAGATAAAGGATCAGGTGCCCTGTGAGATCACAGACATCTGCCCACAGATTATTGTTACTGAGACAGAGACTCTGTTCAGAAGGGAGGACTAGACATGAATGAAATGCTGGAAATACTTGGGAAAAATGCAGTAGATGCAGAGAATATCCTTCGCAATCTTTCAACCAATAAGAAGAATCAGATCCTTCGCCAGGCAGCAGAGCAGCTGGTGAAGGATACAGATAAGATCCTAGCCGCCAATGCCATTGATGTTCAGAAGGGCAGGGAGAATCAGATGTCGGAAGGCCTGGTAGACAGGCTTATGCTGGATGCTGAACGGATCAAAGGGATCGGAGAGGGATTGCGCCAGGTGGCTGACCTGGATGATCCTATAGGGGAAGTGCTTGGCATGAAGAAGCGGCCTAATGGCCTTCTGATCGGACAGAAAAGAGTGCCCTTAGGGGTTGTGGGGATCATTTACGAAGCTCGTCCCAATGTGACTGCAGATGCCTTTGCCCTGTGCTTTAAGACCGGTAATGCGGTGATCCTGAAGGGAGGCAGCGATGCGATCCACTCCAACCAGGCAATTGTAGAATCGATCCGTAAGGTGCTTGCAAGGAACGAAGTGACAGAAGATGCCATTGCCCTGATCCAGGATACTTCCAGGGAGACAGCTTCTGAATTTATGAAACTGAATCAGTATGTGGATGTGCTGATCCCAAGAGGAGGAAAGGGTCTGATCCAGGCAGTGGTGAATAATAGTACCATTCCTGTGATCGAGACAGGTACAGGCAACTGTCATATTTATGTGGATGACAGTGCAGATCTTTATATGGCTGCTGATATCGTTATGAATGCAAAGACCCAAAGAGTAGGGGTATGTAATGCCTGCGAATCCCTGCTTGTCCACGAACAGGTAAAGGACGTGTTCCTTCCTGTACTGGCAGAGAGACTTCGTCAGAAGCATGTGCAGATGCGTGCAGATGAGGCGGCACGGGCACTGATCCCGGATGCTGTAGCAGCTACGGAAGAGGATTGGGGCAGGGAATACCTGGACTACATCCTGTCCATTAAGGTGGTGGGCAGCGTAGACGAAGCGATCGCCCATATTAATAAGTATAATACCAAACATTCAGAAGCGATCATCACCAATAATTACGAGAATGCCCAGAGATTTCTGGATGAGGTAGATGCAGCAGCTGTCTACGTGAATGCATCTACCCGTTTTACAGATGGCTTTGAATTTGGCTTTGGAGCAGAGATCGGCATCAGTACCCAGAAGCTTCATGCAAGAGGTCCCATGGGACTTAATGCACTGACCACTACCAAGTATATAATATATGGAAATGGTCAAGTTCGTTGATTTTTGGGGACAGGTATGCTATACTTGACCCAATGTTAATATTTTAAGATGTTGCTCTTTACGAGGAGGACTAGCAATGAAGAAAAAACAACTTTTAGCTTTTATGATGGCGGGAGCCTTATCTGTAAGCGCTGTTCCGTATTCTGCTTTTGCAGAAGAGGGCGCTGCAGCAGTATCCATAGATGAAACAGCAGTAGCAGCGGAAGCCCCGGCGACGGATCCGGCTGCTGCAGCTAATACAGAGGGACAGGCCACAGGGGATGCTTTATCAGCAGCTCCGGCTGCAACGGAAGCTCCGGCTGCAGACCAGGCTGCCGCTACAGATACTACTCAGACAGATAATACAGTTACGGAGACACCTGCCCAGACAGATCCTAACGCCCAGGCAGGCACGGATGTCCAGCCCACAGAAGATCCGGCAGTACCTGACACTACACAGAATCCAGACAATACCCAGGATACAGACAGCATCCAGGATGCAGTGCAGGATATCAAAGAAGATAATACAGCTGTAGATACTGCCAATGATGGCACGAATGGGGGAACTACAGTAGATGAGAGCCTTCCGGTTCATGTGATCGATCCAGCAGATGGTAAGACGATCTCAGCTACCTATAACACTTTGCAGGAAGCTATTGATGGGATCGCAGACGGATCCAGTACAAAGGATCAGCCAGTGAAGATCATATTAAAGCAGAATATTGAGATCAACGCTGCTGTAGCAGTTGGGAATAAGCATGTGATCATTGCAGCAGGTGAAGCTGATCTGACTGTGAAGCGTGCAGCGGATTATACTGGCGATCTTTTTACCGTTGATGAGGGCTCCCTTCAGTTTGCAGCCGGTGTGAAGGATGATTCCACTGTATGTAAGCTGACGGTAGACGGCGGTCAGGCAGAGAATGTGACCGGTGCGCTGGTACATATTATGAAGCCGGCTGGTACATTCGGCCTTCAGTCAGGTGTAACCCTTCAGAACAATAAGACAAACGCAGCCGGCAGTGCCATCTTAAATGAAAATGGCGGTACCATTGTACTGACAGGCGGTACGATTATTGGTAATGTTTCCACATATACAGAGGCAGACAAAGCAGCCGGTGGTGCTATTTACAGTACAGGCCTGATCACGGTAGCTGCATCTAAGGATGCTGCAGGCACAGCTTCTCCTGCCACTATCCTGATCAAGGACAATACAAGGACAGATGGTTCTGCAGGCAATATTGTATTAAATGGCGCAGGTGCATATGTACAGATGCAGAGCACTGTACAAAATTCTGAGATCCATATCACATCCACTGCAGGGCTTGCCCAGAATCAGCCATTGGTAGTTTCTGCGGCGGATGTTAGCGGTGCACAGGTTGTCACACCGGCGGATATGATTGCTTCTGCAGCACAGATGACCTATGATGATGCCAATTATAAATTACAGTCAGATCCTAATACAGGTGCTGCATATCTGACGTCAGCCACACCAGTTCCTACAGCCATACCGGTTCCTACAGCCACACCGATTCCTACTGTAGATCCGAAGCCTTCGGATGTGCCCACAGCCACAGCTACACCTACTCCTACACAGGCAGTGAAGAAGATGAAGCTTTCCAATAAGCAGAACATCAAATGGACAGGCCGTGAGAAGGCCATGTTTAAGTTTACTGCAGACAAGAATGGACGGTATTATATCGCCTGGAACCAGGACAAGAGCAAGATTCCTTCCTTTAAGGTAAGCGATGCCGTCTCTTCATTTGCAGCAGATCAGACTGTGACTGTAAATGTACCTAATATTACTGCTGAGGATGGTAAGGATGTATATGTATATCTGTTTGCTGTTGACGATAATAATGTAAAGGCTACTCCTCTTCGTTATACACTGAAGGCAAGTGCCCGCCCGGCAGCAGCTGTAGTTACCCGTGAGCCAATTGTTCCCAATGTAACAGAGAGCATTGTCCAGGGTCTGGATAAGGCACTGGAGTTCTATCCTAACCAGTTCTACAAGTTTACTGTGATCGGTGCAGGTACAGCAAGTACTGCAGAGCAGGTGAAGAGCCCTGTAGAGGGAGACGTTCAGTGGCGTCCGATCTATTGGAGTACATCCAAGAATCCATCAGCCAAGAACCAGAACAAAGAATGGCAGATCGGTGCCAAGAATGGTATCAAAGAAGCCAAGACCTTTAAGCTGTATGTATTCTTCCAGAAATATGTATATAATGGCAAAGAATGGCAGGCAAGTGATACGGTTCAGTCAGCTGCCTACACCTTCAGATCCGCAGAGATCACCTTTGAGCCTTCAGGCACTCCATCCGGCACACCGTCAGCAGGCAGCGGCGGTTATTATGGAGGCGGTGAGACCGGTGAGGATACAGATGGCGATGGAGGAAGCGATGCAGCAAGCCGTGATGGAGATGATTCCGACACAGGCAGTACATCTTCCGCATCCAATGCTTCCACAGCAGATAACTCACCTATCGGTGCTATGGTATCCCTGGCAGCCCTTTCACTTCTGGCAGGCGGCTATGTGATCGTAAGAAGACGTAAAAGAGCGTGATCTATTATAACTTGTGTATATCAGCCTGAAGCTTTATGCTCCGGCTAAGATATCTACAGATTCTTTTAAGAGACAGGTCTATTGGCCTGTCTCTTTTCATATACTTTTATGAATGATTTACGGCATTAGACAAGGAGGATGGGTTTTATGGAAAAGGCATCTGATACATATGAAAAATTATATTACTCTCTGTGGGAGCTGGCAGGAAGATACAGTAACTTTATACAATTCCGGGTGATTGGAAGCAGTCATGATGAAAGGATGATCCCTATGCTGGAAATAGGAAAGGGAAGAAATGTACTGTTTTGCCTTGGATCTTTGGATGGCAGAGATCAGATCACCCCTGATATCCTGGTATACATGACAGAGGAATATGCAAAAGCCTATGAGTGTGGATGGCTTCTTGAGGATTTTTATGATGTCAGGAAACTTCTGGATCAGATCAGGCTATGCGTGATCCCGCTAGCCAATCCGGATGGTTATGAAATCTGCCGAAATAGTTTTTCTGTGATCCGAAATCCTATCTACAGGCAGATGCTGAAGATGCAGCAGATTCCCTGGGAAGAATACGGATGCAATGCAAGAGGGATGGATCTTTCCAGGAATTTTCCTACATCCGGGTACAAAAGGACAAGGGCTGGGCAGGAGCCGGCCAGCGAAAATGAAGTGAAGGCTTTGATCCGGATTTTTCAGGAATATCAGGGAGAAGGACTTCTCTCTTTTGGACAAGCCTGGCAAAGGATCCTGTACTATACAGGAAATATTAATGGCAGACAGATATATAAATGCCATAAAATTGCCAGAAATCTTCAACAGTGTACTGACAGAAGAAGAGTAAAAAAAGAACGGGCCTCCGGTTTGAAGATGGTTTACCATTTGGAAAAACAAAGCGCCATAGTCTCTGAAAATAAGGAAAGCAGATATTTTACCGCTGGCGCCCCGGAACCTTATTATCAGCAGATCACAGGACGGCCAGCCCTGCGTATAGAGATTGGAAAAACCTGGGGACAAGGACTGACCAGGGAAGAACTTTCAGAATGTACCAGGGATATCCGTATTCTTCCTTTGGAATATATTTTTTCTTATACAAGTGGATTGGTGTCTTAACCTTCTATTGATAAGATTCCTCAATAACTGTTTTTTTATAAATACAGTCTTGACGGGCTGTCCAAAATCAGGTATCTTAATAACAAGTTAGCACAGACTAACGATTGCAAGAATGATATGGACGGCCTGTCAAAAGAATATCAGATGGGAGATAATTTACACCAGCACGTTTGACGGTTCAGTCCTTTGTTTTTAATCTTGAGTTAGAAACGACTAATAAATATTTGCCTGCTAAAGGAGGACGCACATGAGTATTGTAATTATCGGTGGAAATGAAAGAATGGTATGTCAGTATACAGATATCTGCAAAGGATACGGATACAAAGCTAAGATTTTTCCAAAGGAGAACGGATCCATCCGTAAGAAGATCGGAAGTCCGGATCTGATGGTCCTTTTTACCAATACCGTATCCCACAAAATGGTATTAAGCGCTTCACAGGAAGCCAAAAAGAACAATATTCCTGTTGCCCGGATCCATACTAGCAGTGCAAGTGCACTGAAAACAGCCCTTGACCAGCATTGCGTATTTGCTTAAATCGCGGTATTGTACAGATTGGATTTCATGCTGCCAAACAGCCCGGACAGCAATGGCTGGCGGTTGATTCGCCTGAATAAATGGTTCATACAACTGTTGATTCGCCCGAATAAATGGTAGACAAACTGCTGCGAATAGGATAAAATAAAATAATAAAAAGATACATGCAGCCCCAGAAGAGTCGTTTTTTGGGGTTGTTTTTCTGTTGTAATCATACATATGTGAAACGGGAGGAATTATGTTTAACGAAATTGATTTTACGAAAATAGATCTTACAGGACAGCCGCCGGCTGACGAAACCAAAAGACAGTATTACTTTATGGGAAAGATCAGGGAACTTCTTGCAAGGGAGAGTGCTGTTCTTGGCAGACCGGTAACATATTGTCTTCAGACCTTCGGCTGTCAGATGAATGAAAAGCAGTCTGAGGTTGTAGCAGGTATCATGGATGAGATGGGCTTTGACCGGAAAGAATCCGAAGATGCAGATATCGTGATCTACAATACCTGTACCGTCCGTGAGAATGCCAATCTGAAGGTATATGGCCGTCTTGGCAAGCTTCATAATCTGAAAAAACACAATCCTGATATGAAGATCATTTTATTTGGCTGCATGATGCAGGAACCGCATGTAGTAGATAAGATCAGGAACGATTATCCATTTGTTGATCTTGTATTTGGAACCCACAATATTTTCCGGTTTGCAGAGCTGTTCTATGAGATGAAAAACAGGGACAGCCAGCTGGTGGAGATCTGGGAAGGTACAGAACAGATCGTGGAGGAGCTGCCTACAGAGCGTAATTACTCTTTCAAATCCGGGGTGAATATTATGTTCGGCTGCAACAATTTCTGCAGCTATTGCATTGTTCCTTATGTACGCGGACGGGAGCGCAGCAGAGAGCCTGAGGCAATCGTAAATGAGGTGAAGTCTCTGGTGGCAGATGGGGTGACAGAGGTGATGCTTTTAGGACAGAATGTAAATTCCTATGGCAAAACTCTGGAGCATCCTGTAACCTTTGCGCAGCTTCTTCAGATGGTAGAAGCTGTTCCTGGCCTTCATAGGATCCGGTTCATGACTTCCCATCCAAAGGATCTGTCTGACGAACTGATCGAATATATGGGGAAAAGCAAGAAGGTATGCCATCATCTTCATCTTCCTATGCAGTCTGGCAGCAGCCGGATCCTGAAGCTGATGAACCGCCGTTATGATAAAGAAAAATATCTGGAGCTTGTACAGAAGATCCGGGGGGCGGTGCCGGATATTTCCCTGACTACCGATATTATTGTAGGATTCCCAGGTGAGACAGAAGAAGACTTCCTGGAAACACTGGATGTGGTTGATAAATCTAATTTTGATACAGCTTTTACATTTATTTATTCCAAGCGAAGCGGTACACCTGCTGCCAAAATGGAGGATCAGGTACCGGAGGACGTGGTGAAAGACCGTTTTGACCGTCTTCTTTCCCTTGTCCAGGAAAAGGGCAGGATGGTATCTTCCAGATTCCAGGGCACTGTGCAGGAAGTGCTGGTTGAGACAGAAAGTAAAGAAAAAGGGATCTTTACAGGAAGGACCCAATACAATCTTCTTGTACATTTTCCAGGAACTTCGGATATGCTTGGCAAATATATCCAGGTACGTCTGGATACCTGCAAAGGATTTTACTATCTGGGAACTGCAGTGACAGAACAGGAGTGATATGCACATGAATGATATGAGACGGCTGCTGAAATATATGGGATCATATAAGAAGGATATGGTGCTTGGCGGGGTACTTGTATTGATCGAAACCTGTTTTGAACTGTTTATCCCTATTATGATCGCAGACCTGATCGATACAGGTGTGGCTAATCATGATATCCATTATATTTATATAAAAGGCATACAGATGATCCTGTGTGCCGGAGCAGCCCTTTTTACCGGGCTTTTGTATGCCCGTTATGCAGCCAGGGCTGCTTATGGATGGGGAGCAAAGCTGCGTGAAGCCGAATATGCAAAGGTGCAGCAATATGCTTTTTCCAATCTGGATCACTTTGCAGCCTCATCTCTTGTAACAAGGATGACAACAGACATTACTGTGATCCAAAATATGGTATGCGCAGGCTTCAGGCCGGTGACAAGGGGCCCCTCTCTTCTGGTGATGGGGGTTCTTCTGTCTTTTTGGATGAATGCCAGGCTTGCCATTGTTTTTCTTGTATGTATTCCTGTACTGGCTTTGATCCTGTACTGGATCGTCTCTAAGGTAGCGCCTATGTATACCAGGCTTCAGCAGATCATGGACCGACTGAACCATGTAGTCCAGGAGGGGCTTACAGGCATTCGGGCAGTAAAGGCTTTTGTTCGGGATGAATACGAAGAGGATAAGTTTGCAAAGGTTAATACAGACCTTACAGCTTCCAGCGAAAAGACTTTTCATTATGCAGTTTTGAACCTGCCCGCTTTTCAGGCTGTGATGTACCTTGCGATTGTACTGATCATGTGGTTTGGAGGCAATATGATCCTTACATCAGGGCTGAAAGTAGGAGATCTTACCGGATTTTTAAGCTATGTGATGCAGGTGATGAATTCTCTTATGATGATCGCCAATGTGTTTCTTTTGCTTACCAGATCTCTGGCCAGCGCTCATCGTATTGTAGAAGTTCTGGATGAAAGAATCATCCTGGCATCACCCCAAAACGGCCGGAAGGAAGTGCCTGACGGCAGAATTGACTTTGAGGATGTATCCTTTAAATACCATGAAAATGCAAAGGAATATGCATTATCGAAGGTGGTTCTTCATATCCTGCCGGGACAGACGGTAGGGATCCTTGGAGGTACCGGAGCATCCAAAACAACTTTGGTACAGCTGATCCCCAGACTGTATGATACAACCTGCGGAAGTATAAAGGTAGGCGGTCATGATGTGCGGGAATATGATCTGGCTGCACTTCGCAGGGCGGTAGGTATTATTCTTCAAAAAAATATATTGTTTTCCGGCACTGTGAGAGAAAATCTTCTTTGGGGGAATCCGGATGCTTCTGATGAGGAGGTCTGGAATGCCTGCAAAGCAGCCTGTGCAGATGAATTCCTGGAAAAGCTTCCGGATGGTCTGGATACCATGCTGGAGCAGGGCGGAGGAAACCTGTCAGGAGGGCAGAAGCAAAGACTTTGTATTGCCAGAGCCTTACTTGGAAAGCCACGGATATTGATTTTTGATGACTCCACCAGCGCAGTGGATACTGCCACAGAAAGGAAGATCCGTGAAGCGCTTGCCGGATATCCGCACATTACAAAGATCATTATTGCCCAGCGGATCACATCGGTTATGAATACAGATCAGATCATTATCATGGATGACGGCAGGATCCATGCCATCGGAACCCACACGCAGCTTCTTGCTAATGATTCGATTTACCAGGAGATTTATGCTTCGCAGATGAAGGGAGGGGACGAAGATGGCTTCCAGACAGTATAGTGGGAAGAAACCCCAGAACCTTAAGAAAACGCTGGCATTTTTTCTTTCTTATATAGGCAGGCACAGACTGATCTTCCTTGCTGTGGCAGTTATGGTTGCTATCAGTGCCATTGCAAATCTGGCAGGTACTTACATGATCCGGCCCATTGTCAATCATCTGGCAGATGGAGATATACATTCCCTATTGATGGGAGTATTATTGGCTGCCGGGATTTTTGCCACAGGAGCCTTTTCTGCCTGGGGATACACACAGACTATGGTAAAGGCTTCTCAAAAGGTGCTGTATGATATCCGGAAAGATCTTTTTGAACATATCCAGACACTTCCGCTAAGATTCTTTGATACTCATGGCCACGGAGATATTATGAGTCTTTTTACAAATGACATCGATACTATTTCCGAGGCTTTAAATAACAGCTTTGCCATGGCCATCCAAAGCTTTATCCAGATGGTGGGCACTTTGACTGTACTTTATATCCTGAACTGGAGGCTGTCTTTGATCGTAACTGCCTGCTATGGAATCATGTTCTGGTATATAAGGTTCAGTGGGAAGAAAAGTAAAGCATACTATGCCGCACAGCAGCAAAGTCTGGGGCAGTTGGACGGTTTTATTGAAGAAATGATCACCGGACAGAAAGTGATCAAAGTATTCAATCATGAAGAAGCAAGCTTTAAGGATTTTTGTAAGAAAAACGAGGAGCTTCGCCAGGCTGGTACAGGTGCACAAGGGTATGCGGCAACCATGGTTCCTGTGGTAGTGACTATTTCCTATATTAATTGTGCTATTGTGGCAGTGCTTGGAGGACTTCTGGCTCTTCAGGGAAAGACGGACATGGGCAGTCTTGCCAGCTATCTTGTATTTGTGAGACAGGCGGCCCTTCCTATTAACCAGTTTACACAGCAAAGTAATTTTATCTTGTCTGCACTTGCTGGTCTGGAGCGGGTGTTCCAGGTGATGGAATTAAAGCCTGAGATTGATGAAGGAACTGCCCGGCTGGTAAGGGTACGTCAGGAAAAGGACCAGATCATCCAGTGTAAGGAAGCTACCGGAAAATGGGCCTGGCGCACAGCAGATGGCAGCCTGATCCCTCTTTGCGGGGATGTGCGGTTTGAACATGTGGATTTTGGATATATAAACGGTCGATCGATCCTGAAGGATATCAGCCTGTATGCAAAGCCGGGGCAGAAAATTGCTTTTGTAGGCTCTACAGGAGCAGGAAAAACTACCATCACCAATCTGATCAACCGCTTTTATGAGGTGCAAAAAGGCAGGGTGGTATATGACGGATTAGATGTAAGACAGATCAAAAAAGCAGATCTGCGCCATTCTCTTGGCATCGTTCTTCAGGACACCCATCTGTTTACAGGCACAGTAGCAGACAATATCCGTTTTGGAAAACTGGATGCAACCATGGAAGAAGTTAAAAAAGCAGCCAGGATCGCAAATGCAGATTCTTTTATCCGCCGTCTGCCGGATGGATATGATACGATGATCACTGCAGATGGAGCCAAGCTTTCCCAGGGACAGCGGCAGCTTCTGGCAATTGCCAGGGCAGCTGTGGCAGACCCGCCGGTGCTGATCCTGGATGAGGCAACCTCCTCAGTAGATACCCGTACAGAAGCACTGATTGAGAAGGGGATGGATCAGCTGATGGAAGGGCGGACAGTATTTGTGATCGCTCATCGCTTAAGCACAGTACGCAATGCCAATGCCATTATAGTACTGGAGCATGGTGAGATTGCTGAAAGGGGAGACCATGAGGATCTTCTGAAACAAAAGGGAAAATATTACCAGCTATATCATGGAATGTTTGAGCTTAGCTGAAATGGGGGATAATAGTAAGATGAGTAACAGTAAGAAGTACGAGATCGATATGTGTAATGGCACGATCATGGATAAATTGATCACTTTTGCCGTTCCGCTTATGCTGTCAGGTATCCTGCAGCTGATGTTCAATGCGGTAGACATTATTGTGGTAGGAAGATTCAGCGGCAGCCAGGCTTTGGCTGCGGTAGGTTCTACCACAGCATTGATCAGTGTATTTACAAATCTTTTTATAGGGGTTTCCCTTGGGGCAAACGTACTGGCTGCAAGATTCTATGCAGCTGGAAAGCATAAGGAAATGTCAGAAACTGTGCACACAGCCATAACACTTGCTCTGGTAAGCGGTATTGTAATGGCTGTGATCGGTTTCATCATGACAAGACCTGCACTTGAATTAATGGGTACACCGGATGATGTAATCGGGCAGTCCGTGTTGTATATGAGGATCTATTTCCTTGGAATGCCTTTTTTTATGCTGTACAATTATGGGGCTGCCATTCTTCGTGCAGTAGGGGATACCAAGCGTCCCCTGATTTTCCTGATCATTTCCGGCCTTACCAATGCAGTGCTGAACATGATCCTTGTGATCTGCTTCCATCTGGATGTAGCAGGTGTAGCCATTGCTACGGTAGTTTCCCAGATGATTTCCTGTATACTGGTGCTACGGTGCCTATGTCATACAGATGGCAGTTATCAGCTTAAGTTATCCAAGCTGACCATGAAGGGCTTTTATCTGAAACAGATTTTCCAGGTAGGGATTCCTGCCGGAATCCAAAGCACAGTGATCAATCTGTCCAATGCACTGCTTCAATCTTCTGTAAATTCCTTTGGTTCCATTGCCATGGCAGGGTATACGGCAGCCAATAATATTTTTGGCTTCCTGTATGTATCGGTTAATTCAGTGACCCAGTCCTGTATGAGTTTTACCAGTCAGAATTATGGAGTAGGGAAATATAAGCGAATGGATAAGGTGCTTGTAGACTGCATGATTCTTTCTGCCGGTTTTTCTCTTGTTTTAGGCTGCGGTGCTTATTTCTTTGGCCCTCAGATCCTGAAGATCTATACAGATGATCCCCAGGTGATCCAGTGCGGTATGGAGATCATGGCTTATACCACAATCCCTTATTTCCTTTGCGGTATGATGGATCTGTTTCCAGGTGCCCTGCGTGGTATGGGCCACTCTGCAGTACCCATGATCCTGTCTGTGATCGGTACGGTTGGAATGAGGATCCTTTGGGTTTTCGGGCTTTTCCCTTCCCACAGATCTCTTCGGTTCCTGTTTATTTCTTATCCTGCATCCTGGACCGTTACCATTTTACTTCAGGTGGTGTGCTTCTATTTCGTCCGCAGAAAAGTACACAGGATGAAACAGCCTGCATTATAAACGTACTTTCAGCTCTCGGAAGCTGAAGACAAAATAAAGGACTTCCGCAACAGAAGTAATAGACCAGGAGAAGAAATAAAGAAGATACAGGGATGGGATCGTGTGAAAATGTGCGAACACTGTGTAGATCCACACAATACGGAACACACAGGAGCCAAGGATCACAACAACCGTTGGTACCACACTTTTCCCGATCCCTCTGGAAGCTGCAATGGAGCAGTCCATAAAGGCACTGATGCAGTAGGAGAGTGCCATGATTCGTATCCTTTCCATTCCTGCGTCAATAACCGCCTGCTTTGTGGCAAATCTCCAGGATCTGGGCCAGCATTAAAGGAACGCTGAATAAAAAGATATTTTTCCATAACGAACCGGACGTCATATGAATGGCACCGGTTTTTATTTTTTCATTGGTTGCTTCCATTTTCAAATCCCCTCATCACAAAAAAACTTGCTTACAGGCTTTACTTTGCATTTGCACTCCTGTAAGCATTGTAATCATACGATACTATTATTGAGAAAAAATGTAAAGGATAATAATGAAAAAGATGTGTAAATTTCCTTGACAAAATACCCTAACGGGGTATATAGTGATTTCAAAATGAGGAATACCCATACGGGGTATGTGAAGAAAGGAGAGAATGCCATGACTGAAAAGAAAAACTGCTGCTGCAGCGAAAAGCATACAGACCGATCCCAAGAGGAGCGTAAGAAGCTGATCAACCGGCTGAAGCGTATTGAAGGACAGATCCGGGGTATCATCGGTATGCTTGAGAATGATGCCTACTGTAATGATATCCTGATCCAGTCTGCTGCTGTGAATGCAGCTGTGAATTCTTTTAACAAAGAACTGCTTGCCAATCACATCCGCACCTGTGTGGCCAGGGATATCCGTCAGGGGAAGGATGAGACCATTGATGAGCTTGTGGCAACTCTTCAGAAGCTTATGAAATAGATGTATAGTTATGTGGCGGTCAGGCCACATGTCCGTTTACCAGGAGGAATGAAGATGGACCAATATAATGTAACAGGGATGAGCTGTGCAGCCTGCAGCGCCAGGGTCGAAAAGGCAGTATCCAAAGTTCCGGGTGTTACTGCCTGCACTGTCAGTCTGCTGACCAATTCCATGGGTGTGGAAGGGACTGCATCTCCGGATGAGATCATTTCGGCAGTAACTGCTGCAGGTTATGGAGCATCCTTAAAAGGAAACAAAAGCAATACGGTTTCTCAGTCAGAAGCGGAAGAAGCACTGGAGGATCATGAAACACCGACATTAAAACGCCGCCTGATTGCATCGGCAGGATTTTTACTTGTGCTAATGTATTTTTCCATGGGACATATGATGTGGGGATGGCCTCTGCCTGCATGGTTTAAGGATAATCATGTGGCTATGGGACTGGTACAGATGATCCTGGCTGCCATTGTTATGGTGATCAATCAGAAGTTTTTTATTAATGGTTTTAAAAGCTTATGGCACCGTTCCCCCAACATGGATACTTTGGTTGCATTAGGCTCCATGGCATCCTTTGTATGGAGCGTATATGCACTGTTTGCCATGACCCGTGCACAGGTGGATGGAGATATGGCAGCAGTGATGAATTATATGATGGAATTCTATTTTGAATCTGCAGCCATGATCCTTACCTTGATCACGGTAGGAAAAATGCTGGAAGCACGTTCCAAGGGGAAGACCACAGATGCGCTGAAAAGCCTGATGAAGCTGGCTCCCAAAACTGCTTCCGTTGAAAGAGATGGTAAAGAGGTTTCTGTTCCTGTGGAACAGGTGCAGAAAGGGGATGTATTCCTTGTACGTCCAGGGGAGAATATTCCGGTTGACGGCGTGATACTGGAAGGAAACAGTGCTGTAAATGAATCTGCTCTTACAGGAGAAAGCATTCCTGTAGACAAGGCTGCTGGCGACCAGGTGTCAGCTGGTACAGTGAACCAGTCCGGATTTATCAAATGTACAGCGTCCCGTGTAGGAGAGGATACCACACTTTCCCAGATCATCAAAATGGTCAGTGATGCAGCTGCAACAAAAGCTCCCATTGCAAAGATCGCAGATAAGGTGTCTGGTATTTTTGTGCCGACAGTGATCACGATTGCAGTGATCACCACTTTGGTCTGGCTGCTTACCGGACATGATTTTGGCTATGCCCTTGCAAGAGGGATTTCCGTTCTTGTGATCAGCTGCCCCTGCGCTCTTGGCCTGGCAACTCCGGTAGCTATTATGGTTGGGAATGGCATGGGTGCCAAAAACGGTATTTTGTTTAAAACAGCTGTTTCCCTGGAAGAGGCCGGAAAGGTACAGATCGTTGTCCTTGACAAAACAGGCACCATCACCAGCGGTCAGCCTGAGGTAACGGATGTACTGCCAGCTCCTGGAGTTGACAAAGAGGAGCTGCTTCAGTATGCTTATACATTAGAGAGCAGGAGTGAGCATCCGCTGGCAAGAGCCATTTTAACAAAAGGAAAAGAAATGGATCTGGAGCTTCTTAAGATTTCTGATTTCATGGCACTTCCAGGCAACGGACTTACAGGTACTGTAAATCACAGAGCAATGGCAGGCGGAAGTCTTGCATTTGTTTCTTCAAAGACCCGGATGCCAGATTCTTTTACCGTACAGGCAAAGACACTGGCAGACGCAGGCAAAACACCGCTGCTCTTTATGAGGGATGGAAAGCTGCTTGGTATCATTGCTGTGGCAGATGTGATCAAGAAGGACAGCCCTCAGGCGGTTCGGGAGCTGCAGGCTATGGGGATCCGGGTAGTTATGCTTACCGGTGATAATGAACGTACAGCCAAAGCAATCGGTGCACAGGCCGGTGTGGACCAGGTGATCGCAGGAGTACTTCCTGATGGTAAAGAAAGTGTGATCCGTAAGCTGAAAGAAAAGGGCAAGGTTGCCATGGTAGGTGATGGCATCAATGATGCGCCTGCACTTACAAGAGCAGATTTGGGGATTGCTATTGGAGCAGGTACCGACATAGCTATTGATGCTGCTGATGTGGTCCTGATGAAGAGTCGCCTAAGTGATGTGCCGGCTGCAGTAAGGCTGAGCCGAGCCACCCTTCGGAACATCCACGAGAACCTGTTCTGGGCATTTTTCTACAATGTGATCGGTATTCCTCTTGCTGCCGGTGTATGGATCCCGCTGTTTGGCTGGACTTTAAACCCTATGTTCGGTGCAGCGGCCATGAGTCTGTCCAGCTTCTGCGTTGTCACCAATGCGCTGCGGCTGAACCTGTTTAGGATTCATGATGCAGGGAAGGATAAAAAGATCCATCCGGTGGATCTTGATTACATGGTCACAGGGGATCATGAAATCAATAATTATGAAATCAATAATTATGAAATCAATAATCATGAAATCAGCAATAATGAAACATGCAATCATGACGAATGTAATCATGAAGCATGTAATCATAAAATAAACAATCATAACGAAAAGGAGAAGAAAAACATGGTAACAATCACTGTAAACGTAGAGGGAATGATGTGCGGACACTGCGAGGCACATGTAAATCAGGCAATCAAAAATGCATTCCAGGTAGAAGACGTGGTATCTTCTCACGAGAAGAACACCACAGTGATCACTGCAAAGGAGCATTTGGATGAAGACAAGATCCGTCAGGTGATCAAAGATGCCGGTTATGAAGTGACAGGGATCCAGGAAGCATGAATGAGTTATTTGAACTGATTGAAAAGAAGATCAAAGACTCCGGTTATCCACGTGCTATCAGAGGAGAAGATGTGTATGAAGACATCTGCGACCAGATCGAGGGAAAAGAGAACGGAAGTTACATCCTTCTTTCCAAATTTGAGGATGATGTGATCTTTGAGTATCACATCACTATAAGAGACCAGGACTTTAACCTTGGGATTTTGACAATGAGAACACCGGAAGGTGTATTTGAAACAGATTTTGATGCCTGATGTGAGCTGCCGTACTGATTTTCAGTACGGCAGTTTTTGTATAATTCACATAGAACTATCCAAAAGGATAGTTCCTTAACTGACTTTTTTCTGGTAAAATTATACTATCATAATTGGAAAAGGCCAAAGGAGGGGGATATGAATACAAGCGTCCGATTGATCAATGACAATTACATAAGTCCGGAGACTGCAGTCCGTAAGTTCAGATCTGCCCGTAAATTCCGAACACCATTGTATCTTTACGGAGTGACCGGCATTGGGAAGACTTCTCTGGTTATGAATAACCTTAACATGAAACGCTGCACCTATTACAGCGCTGCTGATACTGCTGCAGAGATGGTAGAGATAAAGGAATATGAAGGAGAGCGCACGGTGATCCTGGATGATCTTCACTGTGTAACAGACAGTGCGCAAAGAGAACTTTTCTCTGCTAAGATCCGTCAGTTACTGGATCAGGATAATGTTTGGCTGATTTTGATCGGAAGATGTCCCTTTCCCAGATGGCTGCTGGGACTACGGACGAAATACATGTTTGTAGAGATCCCGGAGAAGGATTTTCTTCTCACATTAGAACAGCAGAAAATATATACAGAGCGCGCCGGACTGGTTTTCTCAGAGGAAGAGCACCGGAAGATCTGGCAAGTAGGACGGGGCATTCCCATGTCTTTAGTGTTTTTTGTTATGGAAAAAGGAGATCTGGAGCGTACCAAGAAACGTGTCTGGGATTTTCTGGAAACCCAGGTATATGACCAGTGGGACACGGAATTACAGGATTTCTTCATGGATGTTTCTATTACAGAGTCTTTTACTTTGCAGCTGGCTGCCATGCTTACAGGGAGAAATGATGTAGAGCAGTTGATTGCAGAAGCAGAGCTTACCGGCAATTTTTTTGATATCAGCGGGACAGATGGTATTTGGAAATGCAGATGGGAAATGCGTGTTTCCATGCAGCAGAGGCTTCACAGGAAACGGACCCCGGACCAGATCGAACGGCTGTATTATACGGCAGGTCTGTATTACGAACTTGCAGGCAGGATTCCTGAAGCCCTTGCGATGTACGAAAAATATCAGGATATGGATAGTATTTCCAGACTGCTTATTTCCAACGCAAGAAAGAATCCTTCCAGTGGACACTATTTTGAACTTCGCAAATATTATCTGGCTCTTCCTCATCGGATCGTGGCAGACAGCCCTGTTTTGATGGCAGGACTTAGTCTTTTGCATTCCATGCTGCTGAATATAGATGAGAGTGAACGCTGGTATCATGAACTGGAGGCATATGCCCAGAAGCATTCCGGCAGCTCCGGCAAAGAGGCAAGGGACCGGCTTCTTTACCTGAAGATCGGACTGCCCCACACAGGAACTGTGAAGATGATCGATCTTCTCAAGAATGCAGATATTCTGCTGCGTAACCGGCAAGCTATATTGCCGGAGCTTGCCGTTACCAGTAATCTTCCTTCCATTATGAATGGGGGCAAGGATTTTTGCGAATGGAGCAAACGGGACAGAGAACTGGCAGCAAGCATAGGAAAGCCTGTGTCTTTTGTTCTTGGCAAATATGGAAAGGGCCTGGTGCCCCTGGCTTTGGCAGAAAGCTATCTGGAAAAAGGAGGCGATACCTTTGAGATATTTTCCTGCGCTGAAAAAGGCAGGATGGAAGCTGATAGCAGCGGGAAGATGGAACTTGTATTTGTAGGAAGCGGTATATTGGCCTGGCTGTCCGTTTTAAAAAACGATGCTGCTGGCGCCAGGACCACGTTATTAAGCCTGCGGGAGCGGGCTGAACAAGAAGCACCGAATCTTCTTGAAAATCTGGATACGTTTCTTTGCAGGATTGGCTTGTATCAAGGGGAAGATGTATCTGCATGGATGAAGACTGCACCGGATGAAAAAAAGGAATTCTATACAATGGATCGGTTCCGGTACCTGACGAAGGTGCGGGTTTATATCCGGATGGGCAGATTTGAGGCAGCATATTGTCTTCTGCAGCAGCTTTTGTACTATGCTGTTATGATGAAGCGTACATATATCCATATGGAGGCGCAGCTTCTGTTAGCTATCGTACAATATCAGACAGGACAGACCGGATGGAAGGATACATTCCAATGGTGCATTACACAGGCTGAGGAATATCATTTTGTACGGATCTTCAGCAGAGAGGGCTCTCTTGTTTATCCGCTTTTCGGAAAGGAAAAGTTCATCTGGAAAGATACAGCTTACAAGAAGCAGGTGCTGTCAGAGTGTAAACAGATGGCTGAGAATTATCCTTCTTACCTGCAAGGCGATGAAGAAACACATATTGTATTAAGCAGCAATGCTACCCGTATTCTGAAATTACAGGAAGAAGGTCTTTCAGCTTCGGAGATTGCAACTATGCTGAAGCTTTCCGAAGCCACGGTGAAATATCATAATAAGGAGACATACCGGAAGCTGGGTGTGAAAAACAAAACCGCAGCAATTGCAGAAGCAAAAAAAAGAAAGCTGATCTAGTACAGTAAAAATTAAGGCAAGCCAATATGGTGGTTACTTAATATTCACTGTACCAGGCAACAATAAAAGCAGTAATAAAAGCAGCAATAAAAGCTATATTATTACCAGAGGGAGGACAACCAATATGAAAAAAAGGAAAATTGCATGGATCCTGGCCATGGCTATGACGGCTACAAGCATTGACAGCACCGCTTTAATGGCGGGTGCCACAGAGCTTGCCACCACAGAGCAGGAAGGCCTGACCCAGGATACTGACCAGGTGTTTGATGTGCCGGATGAAGATTCTCAGGCAGCAGAGCAGGTTACGGAAGCAGACAATGCAGATCCGGATCTTTCCTTTTACGATGTGGAAAGCGACAGCACATACGTAGAAGATGAGGGAGAGCAGCTTTTTTCGTCAGGAGAGAGCATGGCAGAGTCTGAAGAAGTATTTCAGGATGTATATGATGGGGATGCTTCTAATGCGGACAGTAGCTCAGGTACTACCATAACCTATCCGGGTTTCTGTACGCAGATCAATACCAGTATGGATTTTACAGCAGAGATCAAATCAGAAGGAGAGGAAGCCTGGTTTCATTTCACGCCCGAGGAAGATGGCAAATACGTTTTCATGACCGATGAGAATACTGCTTTTGCCAGAACCCATGCCAATTTATGCGAGGACGTAGAACAACAGGAAAAGCCTCTTTTGAAAGAGGATGAAATATCCGGAAATTGGTCACATCTTTCCAGGATCACCTGTGATCTGGTAGGTGGTAAACAGTATTTATTCCGTACCTGGCTTGATTATGGCAAAGGAAGCTACAAAGTAAGAGTTGTTAAGTACTCTGAAGATTATGATATTATCTCTGTTACTTTAAATGCAGAGAACGCCCGGAAGCAATATGTGCAGTGTTCTGAATATGTATATGCAGCCGGGGCTCAGCTTACATTTAATTATCAGAAAGCACCTTCACAGACAGTTACCGTTACAGCGAGAAATGCATTCCCTATGGACACTTATGGACATAAGGCCGGATATTTGTACTATGACAGCGAAGGGAATCCATCTGGCAGCGCTGGTTCTGCTATGATGAAAGCAGGAACCTACAAAGTCAGATTTGAAGTGGAAGGCTACACTCCTGCTGATCCGAATTCCTTATCTTATGAGTTTACTGCAGGGGATCCATGGACGGATATCAATGAAGGCACCACAGCAGTGAAACGGGTTCACTCTCAGGATGATGCCCTGTGGTACAAATTTATTCCAACCAAAAGCGGAACCTATGCCTTTGATTCCCCAGGATGGATGCAGGTGAGAGACAAGGATGCTAATTGTGCTAAAATATCTTCCATATCCGAAAAATGGGGTGAGTATTCCGGCGTTTTTCAGTATCGGAGACAATATATACTTGATCAGGACCAGGTTTATTATGTGCGTTTCTACAGTATGGATGAGGATCAGGGCGAAACTGCTGATGTAACCATTAAAAGAATCCCCAATGTTGAAAAGATCCAGATCACCAGCACACTGGGGGAAGCGATTGCCGGTCTTGAAAGCTACACAGAAGCAAAGATTTTGGTTTCATTTGACAATGGAAATTCAAAAGAAGGCACATTAACATTTGGCTCTACCGTTATCCGGATTGATGAGATGGTCTTTGAACCTTATCTGATCGCTAAAGACAATACTGAGTATGAATTATTAGACGTTCTGCCTGCCGGAGATTATCAGCTGATATTCAGGAGCGGTAGTGTTTCCAGTGATCCTGTTCCCTTTGCAGTAAAAGAAATCACCAATTCTGTTCTTTACAAGGGCGCTATTGACTGTGGAAGAGGGATTTCTGTTGTTTCTCCATATGTCCAGCATGCCTTTTACAGCTTTACAGCACCGGAAACAGACAGATATAGTATTTCTGATATTACGTCCCAATACTATGACATTTATAAGAAAACCGACAGCGGCTATCAGTCAGTAAAATATGAAAACATCCAGGTTTTGAATGCAGGCGATACAATCCTTTTTAAATTTTACGGTGGAGGAGACCAGGGAGAAAATGCGTCCCTGAGCCTGCTTAGAAGACAGAATATTACAGCGATGTCTTTCCCTAGAAAAGAGTACACCCAGATTGAAGGTATTTATCCGGAAATCTGGATACCAGGTGATTTAAGCATAGACTACGCAGATGGCAGCCATGCTGAAATAGCTGTTCGTTTTGGTAAAACTTCAGTTGAAGATAATATGGGCAACACCATTGCTGTAGAATGGCTGCGTGAAGATGAAAACGGAAATTATATTCCATGGTCTGCACAGGAAGGTTCCGTTGCCGGAGAATATAAAGCCATCTTTACAGTAGGAACTGTCCGTGAAGAGATCAGGCTTTCCATCCTTTCCGTACAAAAAGATGCATCACGTCTGCCCCAGTTAAAAATGGGCCGTCAAAAGCTTCCATTGAATGAGGATGGCACTAATTATTATATCTTTATCCCGGAAACAGATGGACATTATTCCTTTAATTATTCAGACGGGCATGTAAATGCATCTATAGGGCTTTGGGATGAAGCGAATAATAAGCTAACATATATTGGGCTTTTGGCTGGTGACAGAGAACTGACAGGAGGAGTCAAGTATTTCATCTCATTCTATACCAATCAGGCGCAGGATTTTAATCTGTATATTTACAAACAGCCGGTGGCTACGTCTGTGGAAATTCTGCCTGGCTGGGAGAATGATAACAATGTTTTCATTCAGAATCTGGAGACAGTATATTTCGATAACCTTCGGGCCAAAGTGAAAATGGACGATGGAACAGAAGAGATCCTTTCTCTTGGAGAGACAGATCAGTACGATAATCGTCTTGATGGATGGCTTTATCTCCGGAAGGAAGATGGAACATTGGAAACCAGTCCGATTCCTTATGATAATAGGTGGTCTGTTTCTACAGGAGATTACATTCTTAAATTAGGCTATGGCAAGAAAATGTCAGAGCAGGGCATCCCTGTAAGAATTGTTTCTCTGAAGGATTCTGGTGCGCCTGTTCTTGAAACAGATCAGGTGCAGACAGGTTCTGCAGCTTCAAACCGTCTGTTATATCAGTTCACCCCAGGTGCTTCAGGTGTGTATGAACTGGAAGTGAATACAGATGCTTCGTTGACTGTGTATGATGAAAATGGTAAGTATTTAATCAATTCAAATAATGAAGCTTCTGATATGGCCTTTAACCTTGAAGCTGGTAAAACTTATTTCTTTAGTCTGTACGCAAATAATGAATATGGCCCGGATGTACAGCTGTGCATCAAAAAAAATGAGCTGCCTGTAAAGCTTGAAACAACATTGCTGGAGGATGTGACTTATATTCCAGGTATGGACAGCTATTCAGATGTAAGACTGCAGACAGTGGCTATATATGAAGATGGCCGAAGAGAAAAGGTAAAGGCGTATGATCAGATCGCCGGTTGCAATGTGTATTACAGTGTTTTGTCAGAATCAGGGAAAGAGATGGATTTTGATGAGACCATGAAAAAGGGTACTTATACAATCACACCGGTTCTTACGAAAGATAACCAAAATCTGCAGATAGCTGCTGCAGGTGTGCAGGTGAAAGCAGAAAAGCCGCAGGTTACAGAAACATTGATTCTCGAACAGTGGACAGATGTAAAAGAAACCTATCGTCACCTGTACCGATTCACTGCTGCTAAAGATGCTACTTATCAGATTCAGACAGAAGAGGGTGCTGACGCAAGCTTTTACCGGGAAATGAGCAGCCGGTTCAAGAAAAAAGGACAGACCTATCAGATGGATGAAGGGGAAAGCTGTATTGTTGCAGTCAGTGCCTACAAGGATTCCAGGATCCGCATAGTGGAAAAGTCTGGGGAGAATCCTGGACAGCCAGGTGCTGACGGAGAAATCACTTTAACAGATGGTTTTAGCCAGGAAGTTACCATAAAAGCTGGAGGTGAACAGATTTTTGTTTTCACTCCAACGGTCAGTGGGGATTACCGGATAAAATCAGAAGGTGGATCGGACACTAAGGTAGTGTTATATTCAGATGAGAATCAGCTTGGTGAGGACGATGACTCCGGGTCTGAATCTAATTTTTCATTGAAAGCTTCTCTTGAAGCCGGCAAGACCTATCGCTATATAGTTGACTTATATCACAAGGATGAAAGCGGAACCACTACTGTATGCTTCGGTTTTGTTCAGAATAAGGATATCCGCAAATTAGAGCTGGTATTGAAAGAGGGATTTTTTGACGCAAATATTACAATATTTACCAACCCTCTGAGGGCTTACAGTCTTAAGGTTACTTATCAGGATGGAAGCGAAAAAATACTAGAAGATGATTATTATGATCATACCCTGAAAGATGACTTTGGAAATGAGATCAAAGTGGTGGATTCATCCGAAATGGACGGCGATCCTGAGACGAATGAAGTGTTTTTTGTATATGATCTGATGTATAAGAAAGAGGATGGCAGGACCTGGAAGAGCAGCACAAACGGGAAAATACCTTGTGGGAGCATATCAGATATAGAGGCTCTTCAGATCGGCACCCCGAAAACAGCTTCGTTAAAGGCAGGCCAGGAATGTTTATACAGATTTACAGTTCCTGAGGATGGCAATTATTTTATTCATTTTGATTCCGGGAATGATGAGCTTTTCCTGAATACGGAGTTTGGTTCCTATTACACATATTTTCAACTGGGACAGTGGGATGTTCGTCTAAATCCCATCAGGAAAGACAATAGTGGACTTGTACCGCTGAAAAAGGGAGTTTCTTACCTTGTTTATCTTGGAAATCATGGTGAAGAGCCTGCCAATGCATTCTCATTCTATATAGCAAAGGCAGACGAACTAACATCTGTAGAGTTGAAAAAAGCTCCAGATAATCCTTTTGTATATCCAAATGCGGATGATAGTATTTCTCTTGATGGAATGGTGATCACTGCCCATTATGCAGATGGAAGCAGCAAAGATATTTTACAGGGTGAGACGGATCCGGCAGGCCGGTATGTACGTGTCCTGTACTGGAAATGGATCGGGAATGATACCCTTCGTGTTTTCTTTGCATTTGGCAGCTGCAGAAGCTTTGTTGACCTGAAAGCAGCTTCTACAGAACAGCTCCCGGTACTTAAAACCGGAGAAACCATCCAGGTGCCTGCAGCCGGCAACCAGCTCACTGCATTTCGATATACACCGGAGGAAAGCGGTTTTTATTCCTTTGATATGGATCAGGATGACTGGATCAAGGTTGTAGAAGAAGAAACAGGCAAAGAAGTGAGGGAGATTAATGGCTACTATTTGGAAGCCGGAAATTCCTATCAGGTTTATACGCGCACAAGGTATGGTGATGACACCATTACTGTACTGCGTGGTGTGTGCCAGTGGACAGAAGAGTCTGAGATCAGTGCTACCTGTACAACAGATGGCAGCATTACTTACAGATGTAACGTTCACAATCACACAAAAACCTATCAGACACAGGAAGCATATGGCCATACCTTTGGAGAATGGACCACTGTAAAGGAAGCAGGTTGTGAAACAGAAGGACAGCAGCAGCGCAGCTGTACAAGATGCCATACTGTTGAGACCAGAGCACTTCCGGCCAAGGGACAGCACAGTTTCGGAGAATGGATCACTGTAAAGGAAGCAGGCTGTGAAACAGAAGGACAGCAACAGCGCAGCTGCACAAGATGCCATATCGTTGAGACCAGAGCACTTCCGGCCAAGGGACAGCACAGTTTCGGAGAATGGATCACTACAAAAGATCCCACTGTTCTGGAGACAGGAGTAAAGGAGCGTATCTGCTCCCAGTGCAAAAAGAAAGAGTCAGCTTCTATAGAGAAACTGACAGGTACGATTTCACTGAGCGTGAAAGGCACTATCCCGCTGAAAGTAAAACAGTCCTACAAAGTGAAGGTTACCATGGGCAAGGGAGACAAAGTTGTTTCCTGGAAGTCCAGCAATGCAAAAGCTGTATCTGTGAAAAACGGAGTGATTAAAGGCCGAAAAGCAGGGAAAAAGGCTACCATCACTGTACTTCTTAAGAGTGGTAAAAAAGCAAGCTTTAACGTAAAAGTACAAAAAACCACGGTTCAGACCAAAAAGCTGACGGTTACAAATGCAGTGACAAAGAAAAAGGTTGGAAAGACGGTTACCCTGAAAAAAGGAAAAACCTTAAAGCTGGCAGCTGCAGCAGCACCTGTTACAAGTCAGCAGAAGATAACTTATACATCTTCTGATAAGAAGATCGCATCGGTTACAAAGAAAGGCCAGATCAAAGCCAGAAAGATAGGAAAGGTAACGATCACAGTCAAATCCGGTGCAAAAACATATCGAATCAAGATCAATGTAAAATAACCTGCAAAAGAAAGGGAAGAGGCTTCTGGCTTCTTCCCTTTTCATATATGTCTGATTTTGATGCTATAAAAATTGACTATAATCATATTTTTGAAAGTCTTTGCATTTCATGAGGCTGATTCTTAATTGACAATCCTCACACCGAATAGTAAAATTAGCTTAATAAAAAAGGAGCGGAAGCGAGGAAAAAAGAAGGTTTTTACCTGTTTTGGCCAGGAGAAGACAGGTGGAGGAAGATATATAAAAGGAGCGTATGAATATGAAAAACAGCCATTGGAGATCTTTTAAAAAAGGGATGTCCTGGTTTTTGGTATTTGCAATCGCAATGGGAAGCCAGGGCACCGGTTTGTCTGCTGCCACGTTTGATTATGGACAAGACTATGGATATCAGCAGGAAGAAGTCTTATCTGCAGATCAATCTTACAGCAGTGAGGATGTACAGATAGAGGATGTACCGGCACAGGGCAGTGAGGCTGACACATCTCAGATAGAGGATATAGCAGCACCAGATCGTGAGGCTGATCCATCCCAGATGGAGGATACAGCGATACCAGATAATGAGGCTGATCCATCCCAGATGGAGGATGCAGTGGCACAGGACAGTGAGACTGATCCATCTCAGATAGAAGATGTTTTCACGGACGGGGAAAGTGTGATTACTGACAGTAATGAAGAAACGGCAGATACCACTCTTCTGGATGCTCCTGCAGATGCACAGGAAGGCACCATTCAGTATCTGATCGAAGAAGCAAGGAAGGCAGGCTCTACAACACTTACCTTAAGCCTTGGGGAAAACTTTCCGGATACAGTAGAAGAGAATCTTCTGATCCCTCACGGGATGGATGTTGTACTGGATCTGAATGGGCATACGCTGACTGTGGATAAAACATCAGCAGAGGATGGTAAGGATACCAATAATATTACTGTATACGGACAGCTTACCCTGCAGAATGGCAGCTTATCCGGCAGTGTTTCTTCTCTTGGCAACGAGAATACAAGAGGTGTATTTGTATGCTATGGCGGCCGTCTGGTCCTTGGAGAGGGGGCAGAGATCACCGGCTATGCTGCAGCAGGCCGGGGCGGCGGTGTGTATGTAAATGAAGAGGCCAGTCTGTCTATAGAGGGCGGCAGGATCTGTGGGAATAGCTCCGGCATCAGCGGCGGCGGTATATGGATCTATCATGCAAGTGATCTTTCCTATCAGAGCGGCACCATCACCGGGAACAGTGCTGCACTTAATGGGGGTGGTGTGTACATACAGTCTTATGACTGTGAAACAAGTACCTTTGGCAGCGGGATTTCCATTACAGAGAATCATGCGGATCAGAATGGAGGAGGCCTTTATATCCATAGTGTGTCTGATGTGGAAAATGAATGGATCTTTAATGGCCCGACTGTTTCAAATAATACTGCCGGTATAAGAGGCGGTGGTGTTCATGTTCAGGCTCCGATTCATTTTACAATGGTTTCCGGAATGGTATCCCACAATCAGGCAGTGTCCTATGGCGGAGGTATGTATTTTTACAGTACTGACAAGATCCGGTCATCTGTCAGCTTTATGGGCGGCACTATTCAGGAAAACTCACTGACCGATGAGGATATTAATTATCAGTGGGTCGACTCCCATTATGGCGGCGGTGTGTGGATCAGCAATTATGCAGATGTGGTCCTTTTCGGAGTACAGATCCTGAATAATAAGACCATTGGTACCGGCGGCGGCATTGCCATGGGAGCTTACTGTAAGGTACAGATCCAGGAGGGAACCCTGATAAATGGCAATAAAGCCAGCTTTTATGGTGGCGGCATATTTGGAAAGGGAGCTAATGTTGTAATGACCGGCGGTGAGATCTCTGATAACCAGGCTCAGGGAAGCACTTACGGCTGGGGCGGCGGACTTTATTTAGAAAACGGTAAACTGACCGCCAGCAGCGGTAAGATCTGCAGGAATGCAGCAGATCATGGAGGAGGCGGATATATTTCAACAGCGATCCTTTCCGGAGATGTGATCATTTCTGATAATCAGGTAAAGGGAAATGGTGGCGGTATCTATGGAAATGTTACCATGTCTGAGCAGGCCAGGATCGAAGGAAATAAAGCTGACAGTATAGGCGGCGGTGTTAGCGGCTCTCTGGTTATGAATGGCGGTATCTTACATGGCAACAGGGCCGGCGGCAATGGAGGCGGCGGAGCTTATGGGACTGTAACCTTGAATGAAGGGGAAATCTCCGGCAACAATACTTCCGGAGTAGGCGGCGCAGTACGAGGCACCCTTTACATGAAGGGCGGAGTGATCAAAGATAATACTACCAGCAGCAGCGGCGGTGTTTTATATGGTGCCGGTACCATTTCCGGCGGTGAGATCACCAACAACCAGGCAAACAATTATGGCGGGGTTATATCTCTTAGTGAAAACAACAGGCTTCTGTCTATTACAGGAGATGTAAAGATCTATAACAATCGTGCCAATTATGGTGGTGCTATAAGTCTGGCAGGTGGTACTGTCCAGATCAGCGGCGGTGAGATCAGTCATAATCAGGCGTATATTTATGGCGGTGGTGTTTATGTATGGACTACCAATACCTTAAATCCGAAGATCATCATAGAGAAAGGGGCAGTGATTTCTGATAATCAGGCACCGGGGTCAGGTACTGTTTCAGGCGGACAGGATCTGTATGTGGCGGCCACCTTGAAGGTAAATAATAACGGCAATCTTACTTATTTTACTCCTGTTGTCAGTCTGGCAGCAGCAGACCAGATGAGAGCACAGGATGGAACATCAGGAATTGCCTGGTATGATGAAACTACGGATGAAAGGAATACCCAGGGGCTGGAGCTGGATACTACAGAGCGGACAAAGGTTTACCGTTATACCTTTCTTTATTCTGAGCCTGAGACAGAGATGGTGGCAAGACTGGATGATTCTGCAGAATTTCCTACTGTTCAGGCGGCGGTAGATGCAGCCGGGGATGGACTGCTTCACAGGATCACTCTTCTAAAAGAGGATAAAGAGGCGGTGACGATCCCTAAGGGAACCAGGATCTGCTTTGATCTGAATGGGAATACCATCCGGGGAAGCTGGAAGACGAATACTCCTGTGTTTACAGTTAAGGGAGAAATGACCCTGGAAGACACAAGTGAAGACCAGACCGGATGTATTACCGGAGGTGTATCGGCTCGGTATGGCTTTGGAGGAGGCATCTTTGTCCAGGATGGAAGCCTGGTCATGAACAGTGGGACTTTAAAGGCAAATGGCAGCGGAAGTGTTTTAGTAATGGACAGAGACAGCTCTTTTGTGATGAATGGAGGCCTGATCACGAAAAACACACAGTCTGCTGTAGCCGTTAATGCCGGATCCTTTACAATGACAGGAGGAAAGATCACCGGGAACAGCGCTAACCAGGGCACAGGCGTTTATGGCTGGGGTGGTGCAAAGGTTCGTATAGAAGGCGGAGAGATCATCGGGAATAGTGGTAATCAGGGTACAGGACTTTATGTACAAGGCAGGCTGGACATTACCGGGGGCAGGATCTGTGATAATAAAACAAGTAATTACGGAGGCGGCATCTATCTGTGGAGAAGCACCTGCAATATGTCCGGTGGTGAGATCTCCGGCAATACAACTACCAATGCCAATGCAAACTGGGGCGGAGGCGGCATTTATCTGTCAAGTTCTACCCTGAATGTTACAGGTGGATCCATCACAGGGAATACCACCGGCAGTGTAGGCGGCGGTATCCGAGTAGGCGCAGGCAGCATTGCTTCTGTGACAGGCGGAGTTGTGTATGGCAATCAGTGCTCGCTTGGTAAAAGTGATATATATGCAGCAGAAGGCGCAGCTCTTACCCTGATGCCGGCTTCGTCTATGGAGCCGGGAGATTATAATTGCTGGTATGATTGTGAAAATTATCGGGCATACACGGAAGCTATTACATTCTCCAGCCTGGAACAGAATTGTCACTTTTATGCTTTGTACATGGAGGATCCATCTTTAGAGGCAGCGGCTCAGATCCTGGATGAAAACGGAGCCGGACAGAATTATTCATCTGTTCAGGATGCAGTAAATGCAGCCACACAGGGACAGAGGATTTATCTTCTCAGGGATATTGAAGAAAGTGTGCAGATCGGAAAGGACAAGGATGTGGTCCTGGACTTAAATGGATATACCTTATGCTCTTCACGGGAAAATGTGCTTGATATAAGAGGAAAGCTGGAAGTAGACAGTACCACAGGTCATCCTGGCACCAATCCGGAACAGAGCCAGGGCGGCAGGATCCAGCCGACAGAAGGTGTTACCGGCAACAGAGGTGTCTTTGTAAGAGAGGGAGGAGCCTTTACCTTAAAGGGAGGCGTGATCACAGGCTTCTCCGGCGTAAAATATGGCGGCGGTATTTATGCAGACCAGAATGCTTCCGTTACCATCAGCGGGGGAGAGATCACAGGAAACCAGGCTGTTTATGGCGGCGGTATAGGATTTTACAGTATCAGTACCACTGCCCCTTCTTCCTTTACCATGACAGGTGGAAAGATCTGTAATAATCAGGCTGAAAAGAATGGTGGCGGAGTGTATATGGGAAGAGCCTTTAACCTTGCCAACCAGATCCTGATATCAGGCGGTGAGATCTGTGAGAATACAGCCGGCAGCCATGGCGGCGGTGTAAGCGCTGATTTTAATTTTATCCAAGGAACAGATACAGCCTCAATGATCAGCATTACCGGCGGTACGATCCATCATAACACAGCGGAAACGGACGGAGCCGGTGTTTATATCCAGTATTGCAAGACAGTCGTGATCGGACCTGATCTGGAAGTTTCCTATAATGTGGGAAAAGGAGCCGGCGGCGGCATCCGTACCACATCTGTAGAGGAAGTAACCGTAGAGAATATTAATGCCCACCATAATCGGGCAAAAAGCGGTGGCGGCCTGTCTTTAAGCGCAGGAGAGGTGCTGGTAAAGGACTGCAAGGTCCATGATAACAGTACAAGACAATATGGAAGCAGCAGTTACAGCGGAGGCGCCTATCTTTACGGCACCCAAAAGCTGGAAGTCCAAAAAGGTGAATTCTGGTTAAATGGAGCATATTACGGTGGCGGCCTGGGTATTGGCGCAGGCACAGCCGGACAGACGGTCATCGGGAAAGAGGTATATATCCATGATAATAAGGCAAGCTTTGGTGGGGGTCTTAGGATCGATACAGTAGGAAAGCTTACATTAAATGGTCGGATTGAAAACAATAGCGCCACTCACGGCGGTGGGATCAGAGTAACAACCACATCTTCTGAGCTTCATTTTGCAGATGTGTTGGTACAGAACAATAAAGCTGCTAGTACTGGTGGCTTTGGCGGCGGTGTTTTTTTTGACTCAGGTACAGCCTCCAAGGTGTATATAGAAGATCCGGCCCGGATCATTACGAATACCGGAGTTTATGGCGGTGGGATTGTTGTATTTACTGGATATGAAATGTATCTGACCGGTGGACGGATCGCAGGCAATCAAGCAAGTCATGGCGGTGGTATTTGGACCCGGCTGTCACAGCTGACCTTGTCAGCCGGTGTGATCGAAGATAATATAGCATCAAATACCGGCGGTGGTATCTACATGGACGGCAGAAGAGAATGGTCTACACGAAAAGTACAGATCACAGGAAATGTGCAGATCATCCATAACAAGGCAACCTATGGTGGCGGTGTGGGAGTTGGTGAAAATACAGCCCTTACCATGGACGGAGGCCTGACCAGTAATAACAAGGCAACCTATGGTGGCGGCGTATGGGTTTCTGCAGTGATGGGACAATTTGTAATAGAGAAGTCAGCAGAAACCGGAAGCACAGGCAAGCTGTATGGAAACCAGGCCGGTTACGGTAGGGATGTTTACGGAAATTATGATAAATCCTATAAGAATTCTAAAATCCAGCTGTTTGCAGCAGCCGATATGTTTGGGGCTGATGAGGATAAAAAGGGCAACTGCTGGTATAATGAAACGAAAAAGTTGGCCATAACAGATCCGATTGAGTATGATCCGGTAACCAGGGCCTGCTGTCTTACTCTTCAGTATGATTCACTGGAATTTGTGGCAAAGATTAAAAATGAAACTGGTACTTATGATGCATACACATCTCTTCAGCAGGCTGTTAATGCTGTAAAAGAAGGGAAGTACCAGGACGGGGCGCCGGAGATTTACCTTATCAAGGATATTAATGAAAGCATTCAGATCCCAGGTGGCGTAAGTGCAGTGCTGAACCTGAACGGGCACAAGCTGCAGGGCACGGACACTGCCATCACCTGTTCCGGTGACCTTAGTATCGTGGATGAGAAGACCGAAGGACTGGATCCGGGAGAAGAAACAGGAACCATCTCAGGAAGCACAAGAAAGCTGGGGGGCGGTATTCTGGTATTGTCCGGCGGCTATGTGACTATGGAGAGCGGACAGATCAGCATGTGTTCAGCACCTACCAATCAAAGCAATTGCGGCGGTGCAGGCGTGGCTGTCAGCGGCGGTACCTTTATCCTGGATAACACAGCTTCCATTAATGAATGCAGTGCTGCTTATGGAGCGGCTGTTTATGTAGGAGCAGGAAGCAGTTTTTTTGAAATGCGGGGAGGAACCATCTGCAACAATGCTAGCGGCGCTTTTTACAATACCGGCGGCGTTATTTACAATGCCGGCGGTACTATCCGGATCAGCGGAGGACAGATCGCAGATAATGTTGTATCTGGCAAAGGAACCATTTATCTGTCCAACGGCAAATGCGTTTTGGAAGGCGGCGAGATCACCGGAAATAAAGCAGAATATGGCGGCGGTGTTTATATAGGAAGTGCAGCCAGTGTGTGGATGAGTAATACTCAGATTTCCAACAATCAGGCGACGATAAATGGTGGTGCTATTTATAATGAAGGCCAGCTGAATATTTTTGAAGGTACCAAGATCACCGGGAACCAGGCAGTAGCAGGTGGTGCTATTTACCAGATCACCGGAAAAATCAAGATGGCAGGCGGCACTGTCACCGGTAATCAGGCGGAGAAGGGCGGCGGCCTTGCACAGAATCCCCAGGCGGCAAATGCAGGCAGCTTTGTCCTGTCAGGAGGACTGCTGTGTGAAAATAAATCCACGATTGACGGAACCGGAAATGATATTTATTCCCTTTATGAGGGAACTGGAAATTACGAAAATGTAAGTGTAAGCCAGAAGCCGGCTGTAACTCTGATCCAGGCAGCAGCCATGAAGGAAGACAATGGCAATGCCACAAAGTATAATGCATGGAGAAATGATGCTTATCGGGGAAATCAGCTGGAAGGCACAGATGTGACCAATGGTTACTATATTACCGGCGGTATCGATCAGAGCAATAACCTGAAGCTGACGGCTGTTACGTATAAGGAAGCGGAAGTAAAAGGACCGGCAAGCACAGTAAAGGTAGATTCCATTACAGTAATGACTACCAACAGTGAAGACGGTACTTCTGACGGCGGCGGTGCTTTTGACACGGAATGTACAGGAGATGAAAAGACAGCCTTGCAGCTTTTAGAGGAAGGGGACAGCCAGACAACAGAAGCGCCGGACGATGTTACAGAGGACGAAACAGAAGAAATGGCTCAGCGTCATCACTATCTGTATAATGGCCAGATCCTGAAGATGATCTGCCATAATGGCAAGTGGTATGAGAGAGACCAGGCTGTTCTGTGGAGTCCGGGAAATGACAGCTCCTATACCAATGGGATCGTGAGAAGCTTTGATACTGTCAAATATGATCTTTGTTTTACCCTGCAAGATACCGGGAAAGACGGAGAGGATGAAGAAGGGCAGGAAGGAAATTCTCCTGTAACAGATGAAACCTTACAGCTGTGGGTGGAAATGAAGCTGCCGGTGGACAGCAGCCTTGCTTCTTTCTACGACATGAACATGAAGTATTATTATATTTATGAGAAGAAGCAGGCAGATGGAAGCTATGCCCAATATTTAAGAGGTTACTGGGAGCTGGAAGAAAATAAAGGGGGAACGGTTTACCGCAGCCTGGCCATTAGTGTGAAGGGCATGAACAACGGAGATCTGATTAAGCCTTCCTTTACCGCTTGGGTAGGTGGAAATGAGGAGAACGAACAGAATCCAAAATCCTGCAGCTCCAAAACACTGACCGTATCAGCGGCGCCAAGATATAATGTGCTGCTTAAGAGAAACTCCCAGCTTGCCTATACCAGCTACTTTGATATGGAAAGCGGTGAGGAAACCACTGAGGAAGAAGTTAAGAAACTTCAGGATGCAGGCCAGGATACCTCCCATATCGTCTATGGCACCATGCTTGGATATGGCATTACCCTGCAGATGTACAATAATAAGACCACCAAGGGAGTACGGGGACTTCAGGTACCCACAGGGGACATCCAGCTTGATGTAAGCTTTGGCGGAGAACTGGTGATGAATGGATCCACGCTTGGAGAGAACTCTGCCCCTTATGCATGGGCTTACAAGGCCAATGAAAACGGAGAGACGGGGATCAGTTTTAAAGACGAGGAAAATACGGTCAATGTTGACTGGAATGATGAGGATGATTATACCAAGACTACCACGTATGGCTGGGATGCAGCTCCCTATAATACAGGGAACAGCGCTACCGGCTGCTACAGTGGCGGCTTCTGGAAGGGAGCGTTAAAGCAGCGAAATGAAACAGGCGACAAACGCCTTACTCTTCATTTTTCAGTCAGCAATTATTCGGTAGCGTCCTCCTGTCCTTCTGCTACAGCCAATGGTTCCTGGGATAACCAGGTAAGGGGGAACGGATATATTAACTCCTTCTCTGCCGGATATGTACAGGTGCTGTATCCATTAGATAAAACCATCGTTGATGGACAGAGCGGCTATCTGGAAATCAATATGGAGTGTGCTGCTTCTGACCTGAATATCAGCAGCGTTACAGGGCTTACTCCCGAGTCAACAGAAAAAGGTCTGGACGTAATGGAAAGCTTCTTTGGGGAAGACTATAAGAGCCATGCAGTCCATGAGATGACTTATCTGGATAATTACCTGAACCACAGCACAGGCTTATATATATACGGTGGGGATGGAAACGGAGACCATCTGTCGAAGAATAATTACTTCAGCAAGGAGACCGGCACGGATCTGATCAGCACCCAGGAAGGCACAGGCTCCACTCCGCTGGGAAGTCAGGTATACATTGATGCAGATGTGTCTTTTACAAGCAGGGAATATTATACAGATGATGTGAATGATCCTCATTATATCCCAACAGAAGATTTCGACCCGCAGGTGGACAATCTGCTGGAATACAATTACCTTACCGGAGTGAATCTTCTCCAGAAGTTTGACTCAGATGCCTATACACCTGCCTGTGGAGAAAAGATCATTGACAGACAGGTGAACCAGGGAGCAGGAAATAGCTGGACCTGGGTAGGAAAAAGTGCAGGGACCAACAGCACCAATGCTTTTCTGGTAGGCACTTCGGAGTCGGCAACCACCTGGTCATCCTCAGGAAATCTGAAAACAAAAAGCTTTAAGCTGACCGTACTATACGGTGCGAAGCCTGATGGAACTAACTGGACGAAGACAGAAACAGCAGATGGGCTTACCGGTGGGGAAGCAGATATGGATGCCCACAAAGAAGAGGATCTGATCTACTTTACTTCCCTGGATGAATTAAAGGCTTACTTTGCCACCAAAGGGAACCCGGACGGAAGATGTGTGGCACTTTTGTACGAGGTACGGGACTGCTGTATCCGTACAGGCAGAAGCCTGTATATCAGAAGCAGGATGCAGATGACAAAAGACTTTGCTAAGACAGGCGGCACCTACTGTACCACCAACGATGTAAGAGGATGGACCACATATCGTCCAACCTATAAGCGATACTATAATGATGGGAAACGGGATGACATCCTGTTTTCCGCAACCTGGCGAAGCAGACAGTATGGCACGGCAGATGGTATCGTTGCCTACGGAAATGGAGACACAGGCGGTCTGCTTCCGGATGGGTATGTAAATAGCCTGACGGAAAGCCAGGACCTGGTAATGAAATATACCAAACAAAGATGCGACTTTTATTTTGATGGGTATAAGAAAACAGAATATCAAAATGGTGTTAAGAAAAACGGAACCCATATGATGGGATGGTTGGCAGGAAATTCACTGCTTCTATATACCCTGGTCAGTGGAATCGGCATTAAGAATACAGACCTGATCAAAGGCTCTAACCGGGAAAAAACCTATTATAATGTAACTAACGGTGAGCGTACAGCAAACTTTATGATAATGCCAAGGCTGCAGATCTCCAGTGCTACAAAGGATCATGAACTGGTAGCAAATGGAAGCCAGGCAACGGATGTTGTGATCACCATGACCATTCCAAAAGATCTTCATTATAATAAGGGCAGCCTGCAGTTTGACTACACGGCTCCTGGAAACCAATGTAAATACAAAGCCGGCGATCTGGCATGGGATGTAAAACAGACGGATAACCCAGATGGGACTACCACACTGACTATCTGTACAACTGTAAGTGATATCAACAAAGGACTTCCTTACATCCGGTATAACTGTACCATCGGAAAGAAGGGAGCAGCTGAGGATGAGGATGTAAAGAACAATCAACAGCTTACTACCAAGGTACAGATCCATACCACCTATGAAGAGATCCACCGTATTACCGGACAGGCCAATAGTGCAGAGCAGACCATCGTTGCAACAAGGACAAAAGATGATGTGATCTACAAGGAAACAGAACGGGATCTGATAGATATCGGGGAGGATTTGGTTTATTACCTGAATTACAGCAATCATACAGACAACTCTGAGAAGATTCAGCTGTGTGATATCCTTCCAGCCAATGGAGACGGAAGAGACAGCAGTTTCCAAGGAGGCTACCGGGTAAAGGAGATTTATTTGGACTTTACCAGCGAAGAAGACAGGAATGCATTCCAAAGTAGCAGTGCAGGACAGCTGAAATACAGGAAAGGCGGGATCAGCGCAAAGGATCTTACCCAGGAGGAAAGGTCTCTGATATTGAATACTATTGACAGTGGTAAATGGTTTGATCTGGCTTCTTCTTATGAACCATCTGAACACATGGAAAATGGTGTGAAAATCTACAGGCTGACCTGCAGGGCAGGTGCAGACGGACAGTGGGCAAGTGGAGAAGAGCTGATCCATTATGCAGATGGTTCCGGCACAATCGATGCTATTTACGGATTTGTTCCTGCAGTAGGCGGAAAAGGGAATTTCCGGATGGGACTGGTCTTTACACCGTTTACGAAGGATAATGCAACACTGCTGAAGAGCGGAAATGTGACTCAGCAGGGCGGCGATGTATATAACAACAGTTTCTTCTACAGAAGCGGCGGTCCTAGCAGCCAGTCACTAACTGTTGTCAGTCCTCAGGTAGGAATCCGCACGGCAAAGCGTAAGATCGCAGGCCTTGTATGGCTGGATCAGGACCAGAACGGGAATTACCGCCCGGCCATCAATGGCTACAGTACCACTGACCGGCTGCTTTCCAAGGTGGATGTATATCTTTATCAGGGAAGCGAGCCATCTTCTTCCAAGATCACCAGGAATCCGGATGGAAGCTTCAGTCAGCAGATTGGCGGCAAAACACGGACCATGAGTACTACCACTGTGGATGGCAAGACCTTATATCCGGCTGTGGATGTGATGGGCAACCTTCTGGATAAGGTAGTTACCGGAAGCGATGGGGCATATGCCTTTGAGAATCTGGCTAAGGGCAGCTATTACATAGTGCTTCAGGATGATGGTGATGATTATGCTGTTACAGGAGGAACCAGGGTTCTTCCCTTTGAAAGACTGAGCGTCACACCAGAAAGAGAGGATACCCAAAAGATATTGACCCAGCCGGGAAGGGATACAGATAAAGCCCTTCCGGAATACCAGGGTACAGATACCACGGATCAGGGGGCAGCAGCCATGAAACGTACTGCGATCGTCAACAATGGCAGCGGCATTACCCTTCCTGGGCTTACCGATATGGTATCCTGGGAGTATGTGACCAATCATTGGGACTGCGGTTTGTATTATCTGGATCTTTCCATGGAAAAGAACTGGGCACAGACCACCAGCATCCCGGATCAGGCATCCGTCCTGTTTGAAATAACAGGCTCCACCGGAACCGGGGAAGATGCAGTAAGCTACCCGGCTGCTACCTACACTGCGACAATTGCTTCCGGCAAGGTAACAGCACAGGCAGAGGGAATGGCAAGGCCTTACAGCAAGACACAGGGCGCGCCTCAGAAGATCCAGACAGCGGTGTCAGCATCCCAGGATAAAGGAAACAAGACCATGCGCTGGCTGATCCAGAAACAGCCGCTGCAGGCAGAGGGTGCAAAAGGCGTGATCCATTATCGCATAGAAGAGAAGGCCAAAGACGGGGAAGGTAATCCTCTTTCCGGCTTTGTAATGACCAGCAGCACAGATAATACAGCAGAGGATCAGACCAGAAAGTTTGCTGTATGGAACACTCAGATCAATTATGAGATCTGTCTGGACAAGAAAGGCAGTGAAGGGGAGCCTCTTTCCAATGCAGTATTTACCTTGTATAAAGATCAGGACTGCAAGGTTCCTGCCGGGATCACTATGAAGACGGACCAGCAGGGAAATGGCACTATCACAGGTCTGGAGGCAGGCACAGGGGCTGTGTATTATATAAAAGAAACAAAAGCTCCCAGCGGATATTTCCTGAATAAAGGAATCCTGAAGCTGACCATTGCTTATAAAGACAAGACAAAATATTATGATCCTACCATTTCTCTGGAAAGGATCACAGATGAAACAACAGGAGATACACTGGATCCGGCTGCTGATCG
>NZ_JAOQJL010000008.1:56364-123919 GCF_025566965.1 Blautia ammoniilytica
AAGTATTGATGATATCGCATTCCCCTTATTTCACTTGTTGTAAATTGACAAGAGAAATAAGGGGAAATGATGATTTGGAGGAATTTTTCTATGGATTACGTAAAAGAAGCGAAAGAACTTGGCTTCTCAAATGCAGCGATCATGGATACGCAAAAGCTTATTTTTAAACCAGAGTATCGGAGATTTTGTGAAGAAAATCAATGTGGATGTTACAATGTGAATCCTGCCTGTCCGCCTGAAAGCGGAACTGTAGAAGCTATGAAACAAAGAGCATTAACCTATGAAAAAACTCTTATTTTGCAGACCATACAAAGCAGACATTCTGATTACAAAAAGGCGAAATTTGCTCACAATAAGCTTACTGAGCAGCTGGCATCCAAAATAGAGGAATCCGGAAACAGGGATCTTCTGATCATGTCTGCCGGTCCCTATAAGCATCACTCCTGCATGTCCGCCTACTGTATTGATGCACAGGAAATGGCTGATGCGGTAGGAATGATCTGCTGGGGAAACGATGATAAAATACGTTATTTTTCACAAATTCTTTTTCATGTTAAAGCGAGAGAAACAGTAGACTTTTTTTGATTTCTTAAGCTGGAGCATGTCACTTTCATTATACAACACACGGAATCGAAGTATCTTTATTTTATATAAAATCACGAACTTGCTCATTTATAAATAAACAGGAGGATGGAAAAATGAAAAACAGATGGAACAAAGACAACAGACTGCTGACTATATGTATGGTATTATTGATGGCGTTCGTTATGACCTTTACAGTAGCAGAAACAACAGAGAATGTACAGGCAGCATCCAGCGGACTCAGTGCATATAAAAAGATATCTTTTTATAAAAGCGACAAAGTCAATGGAACAACTTATTCTATGAAGTACAACAGCAGAACTAATCGCTATATTGTATATGCGACAAAAAACGGTAAAAAGAAAGTAGTTCTTAAAAACTGTTCAAGCGGCACCATTGTAACAAATGGAAAATTTTTTTATTACGAAAGTGCGGCATTTGTAAGAAGCGGAAATTTTGGAGGAACCTACAGAAAGCGTACATTGATGCAGTACAATCTAAAAACCGGCACAAACAAAGTACTGATAAGCTTCGGAGGGGAAGGCCCTGTGGACGGTATTATTGGTTGCGATGGTACCTATCTTTATATGGGATATGAGACCCAGTATGGTGATGGTATGGGAAATTTTGCAGTAGTAAATCTGGAGACAAAACAGATAAAGCGCCTCAAAAAAGATTGTTCAACAGTCCAGAAAGTAAAGAATAAAGTTCTGGTAACCGCAGTAGGATTCCCGCATGGCGGTCCGGTTTATCTGATAAATAGAGACGGAAACAAATGCAAAACAATTTGTGGAAGAGCTATTAAAGTATCTGTAAAAGGAAATTACATTTATTATACAGAAGCAACCTATAACTGGAAAACAAGAAAGTGTAGATGCGATCTCAACGGAAATAAAAAGAAAGCCCTTACTTCATGGAGTAGAGGAATTGCTGGATGAGAATTATCAGTCCTGAGATTGAAAAGTGTAGTAAATACAAGCTTAAATGGTTTGCCTGCTGTATAGTAGAGGTATCAAAGTCGCAGTGTGGATCAAGAAAGATGGTCTTCTGTATTATGCAGTGATAAGACAATTACTCGGGGTGTTTTCATGAAAAAGAGAATTTCTAAAGTGTTTATAGTTCTTCTTATTATTGTTTCGGGATTTATGGAGATAAGCTGGCGCCTCTTCCATATGATGATTTGCTGTAAAAGGGGCGCTCCCAAGAAAGAAAGGAAGAAATGGTTTGAACTGTCTCACATCAGGGAAAACCATCCTCAGAATGGATACGAGAAGGAATACCATGAAAGTAAAGAATGGTGCTTTGCCCAAAAGATGGAGGACTGCTATATCAGAAGTGTGGATGGGTTAAAGCTACATGGATTTTACCTGCCGGCCAAAAATCCAAAACGGTTTGTTATATTAAGCCATGGATATCGTGGCAGTCGATTTGGCACAATGTCATTTATGGCAAAATACCTTCATGAACATCAATGTGATCTTCTGTTTATGGAACAACGCTGTTGCGGTGACAGTGAGGGAAAATATATTACCTTTGGCGCAATGGAGCAGTGGGATGTTCAGCGTTGGGCAATCTATGTATCTAAACGAAACAAGAAAAAGCTTCCCATTTATTTATATGGGCAGTCTATGGGGGCGTCAGCTGTGCTGATGGCATCTGCACACAGACTGCCTTCGGAAGTGAAAGGCCTGATTGCTGACTGCGGCTTCCGTTCCATGAAAGGACAAATGAAGGACATGGCGGTGCACTGGTTTCATCTTCATCATGTTCCTTTGCTATTAATGCAGATGGATTGGCTTTGCAGCACACTGGCCGGATTTCATATGAAGGATGCAGATACTACAGCAGCAATGCAGACGAATACCATACCGGTTTTATTTTATCACGGAGATAAGGATACCTATGTTTATCCGCATAATTCATTTCAGAACTATAGGTTATGCAAGGCTCCGAAAGAGCTTGTGGTTGTGCCTGGGGCACGGCATTTGTGCTGTGCCTATGCAGACCCCAGGCTATATCAGAATACAATGATGCATTTTTTTGAGAAATACGATTAACAGCATAACAATTCTTTGGACCGGGATTTATCAAACATTTTACAAAAAACTGTTTGATAAATCCCGGTCAATTTTTTATAAAGTGTTCATTAAGTCTGGGAGATACTGGTATTTCCCTGAAATATATGCTATTTTTCATCTGGAGCAAAAATGTAATATTTATAACAGGAAGGATTGATTAAGAATGAGAGATTACTATCCGTTAACGGCTGCTCAGAAGATGCATCATAACTGGATCAGGGACTATGGTACACAGCAGGTATCCGGTGTCAGTGTTGTGGCTTCTGTACAGGCTGAATTGGATTTTGGATTATTAAAAAAGTGTATCCAAATGGAAACAGAGCGTTCAGGATGCACCCGGGTGCATTTTACAAAACCGGACCAAGACGGAAATGTGAAACAGTATATTGTAAAACAGGATACGCGTGACATTGAACTGAAGGATCTGTCCAAAATGGAAAACCTTGCAAAAGCTGATGAATTGATGCAGCAATGGGCATATGAAACCTTTGATGGCGATAATATTCCCATGTGTGAGTTCACTATGTTGAAGCTGCCGGAAGGATACAATGGCTTTTTTGTACATATGGATCACCGACTGATTGATTCCTGTGGACTTGTAGTAATGATCGGAGATCTGTTTCAGCTTTATACCTATTACAGGTATGGAACAGCGCATCCACAGGAATTGGCTGATTTTGAAACAGTACTGAAGAAAGATCTGGCAAAAGCCAGCAATGAAAAGCGTTTTGCAAAAGACAAAAAATTCTGGGAGGATCAGCTGGATGCTTTGGGAGAGCCGCTGTATTCTGATATTCAGGGACCATCTGTACTGGAGATTGCCAGAAAGCGGCATGGAAATCCGAAACTTCGATCCGCAGATATTGAAATGGATAATTTATTTGTAGCAGTTAAGGATTATCATCTGGAGCCGGGGCCAACTCAGAATCTGATTGATTTCTGTATGAATCATCAGCTTTCCATGACAAATCTTCTTCTGCTTGGTATTCGTACTTATCTGTCTAAGGTTAATAATGGACAGGAGGATATTACCATCCAGAATTTTATATCCAGACGTTCTACCCATGAAGAGTGGACCTCTGGCGGAAGCAGGACGATTATGTTTCCGTGCAGAACGGTGATCTCATCTGAAACAGATTTTCTTTCTGCTGCTTATGAAATCCAGAATATACAGAACCGTATTTATATGCATAGCAATTACGATCCTGAACTTATTATGGAAGAACTGCGAAAAAGATATCATACACCGGAGCATACCAGTTATGAAAGCTTCTATCTGACTTATCAGCCAATGCCGGTAAAGGTAGAAAATGAAATGCTGGGAGTTGTCCGCCAACATGCCAAATGGTTTGCCAATGGTGCAGCAACCAAGAAAATATATTTGACCGTATCCCATACAGAGGATGGTGGAATGAATTTTTCCTATCATTATCAAACAGCACACCTGGAAGAACATGATATGGAACTTCTCTATTATTATATGATGCGGATTTTGTTTAAAGGAATTGCAGAACCGGATATGAGTCTTGGTGAGATCATGGAACAAGTCTGAAAGTTATTTTGATGACTGTCTGAATAATATAAAAAGCATTTGACAAGGCAAAAATATAAAAGGCATTTGGCAGGACAAATTGGAAATCAAAAAATATAATAGGATTTTACATAACAGGAGGATAGATGATAATGAATCAGGAAATGAAATTTAAAAATATCGTGGCACAGTATAGCAATGTGGCACCGGAAGAAATAACAAATAATATGAGATTCCGTGAGGATTTGGGATTCAGCTCTTTGGATTTTATGTCTTTTTTAGGTGAACTTGAGGACACATTTGATATTGAGCTTGAAGAGAGCGAAGTAATGAAAATCGTAACCATTGGAGAAGCACTTGAATTACTGGAAAACTTTCAGTAGGAAGAGGTGTAGATCAGCACCTGTTTAAAGCAGGCACTAGGGAGAAAATGGATATGCTGGTTAGAGATATATTAGAAGAAAGTGTACAGAAATTTGGCAATGTCAATGCTGTAAAATGGCTTAACAGGAAAGAGATTTCAGAGAGAAGCTATTGTGAAATAATGAAAAATGCAGTTTCTGTGAGAAAAGGTCTTCTTGCAGAGGGCTTTGAGGGAAAACATATTGCATTGATTGGAACCAGTTCCGTAGAGTGGATCGAGAGTTATATTGGAATTATTACAGGGTGTACTACAGCAGTGCCGCTTGATGCAGCGCTGCCCTGGGAGGATCTGGTGGAGCTGATCAATCGCTCCGATTCCGCAGCTCTTTTTTTAAGTCCGAAGCACAGACCCTATCTTCAGGCTTTTCTGGAAAATTGTCCAGGTCTTCAGAAGATATGGATACTTCAGGAAAAGGTAGAGGATGCACCGGAAAAAGTATACAGTATCAGTGAACTTCGGAATACAGGAAATAATGCCTCTGCAGATGCTGTCTGTCCGGATAAAGAGGATATTGCGACAATTATTTTTACTTCAGGAACAACTGGAAAAAGTAAAGGAGTTATGTTGACCCAGAATAATCTGGCTTCCAATGTTGAGGCTGTAAAAATTTCAGCAGAACCGGGTACTGTGATGCTTAGTGTACTCCCTATTCATCATGCTTTCTGCCTTGTGATGGACTGGCTGAAGGGCTTTTCCCAGGGGGCAACTATTTGTATCAATGATTCTCTGCTTCACATGGTCAGGAATATGAGCATTTTTGAACCAGACATTATGCTTATGGTACCGATGATGATTGAAACGATTTATAAGAAATTGGCTGCTTCTGACCCATCAATACCCAAAAAAGTTCTTGCAGAAAAAGTATTCGGGAAAAACCTGCATACAATATTTACCGGTGGCGCACACCTGGACCCATATTATATTGACTGCTTTGCACAATACGGTATTCAGATACTGGAAGGGTATGGAATGTCCGAATGCTCTCCTGTTATCAGTAACAATACACCGGAAAACCATAAGCCGGGTTCTATTGGACAGCCTCTTGAAAACGTGGAGGTCAGGTTTGATAATGGGGAGATTCTGGTGCGTGGAACAAGTGTTATGAAGGGCTACTATCAAATGCCGGAGGAAACCAAGGAGACTCTTAAGGATGGCTGGCTGCATACAGGAGACAAAGGATATATGGATGAGGATGGTTATTTATTCATTAACGGAAGGGTGAAAAACCTGATCATCCTGTCAAATGGTGAAAATGTTTCTCCGGAAGAGATTGAGAATAAGCTTGCCCTGAATCCTCTTGTAGGCGAAGTGATCGTGACGGGTGAGAAGAATGGACTGACAGCCCGGATCTATCCGGAGCAGGCAGTTGTAGAAGCGAAGGCATTGGATGCAGATTCTGTTCAAAGACTGCTTCAGTCATTTTTGGATGAGTACAATCAAAATCAGCCAACCTATCGCCAGATTACAGGGTTGGTTGTCAGGAAAAATCCATTTATCCGTAACACAACGAAAAAAATCAGAAGACAGGATGTTCTGATCGATGAACCTCTTGCATAATAAAAAAGGCTTTCTGTGCAGCTTACAGAAGGCCTTTTTAATGTCCTAGGACAAAAGAGGAAGCATGCCGGATAAAAAAACCTGGGACAAAATATCTGCGATGGCTTCTGGCTCCAGATCGAACTGATCCCTGGCCCATTTGTGCAGGACTCCAACCGTGCTTCCGATAGCACAGGTGATCACATAAGAAATTTCTTCCCTTGTGTGTTCATTTGGACTGGAATTGGATGTAGTATCCGTCACATAGTGATGGAGCATAGTCAGCATTTTTTCAAACAGATCATTGCCATGAGGTGTGCTCAGAAGTCCTGCAAGAAAAGGATTTTCTATAGTGTACCGACAGATTGAAAGAAAATAGGAGCGACAGATATCCAGGTCATTCCGGGGATGGAATTTCTCCATCATGGAAAAAACATCATGGATTGTTTTCTCTTCAACAGCAGCTACCAGCGAGGGGATATCCTGGTAATGATTATAAAAGGTGCTTCTGGCAATACCTGCAGCTTTGATGATGTCAGATACTGTGATTTTGTCAGGGGCTTTTTCACGGGATAGTTTAAAAAAAGCACCTAAGATAGCTTCATCAGCTACATAAAATCTTTCGTCAGAATCCGGCTTCTGCATGGGTATACACTCCCTCTCTCTTTCAATTGTTTAAATAAGAATGATTACTAATTTAGAAGAATTATAAAACACCTTCAAGTACTTGTCAATAGCAGCTGTTACAAGTAAAGAAATGCCAGTTAAGAGAAGAGTTTTTATGTATGGAATATCGATCCGAATAATAAATGTATTGATCTGGCTGCATATAAAGAAGGATGTGAGTTGGCTGAAACACTGTCCGTGTTGGAGATTACTGCAAAAGGAGATTACGAAGATTTTTGTGGTGAACCTCTTGGCATATGCGGTCCATATTACTATAGCGAAACTTTTGATGATGAATTGAATTTCGCACGAGATGCATATAAACTTCTTAGCATATAATTTCTGTCAAAAACTTATCATTGAAATTAATCCATTAGCAAAGTCCATGCACCTGGAGCCAAGGAAGTTTTGGTAGCATATTACGGAATATAGAATATCTACTGAAGAAAAAGACACTCTTGTGGCTGCCGTGGCAAACGAATTAAAAAATATTCTGGCAAAATCAAGTTAAAATATACCTATGCTCAAAAGATTCTCTTGACCGTGATATATATCACGGTATATACTATTCATAGAAGAGGAGGTGCTTTACTATGATGACAGCAAAATTATTTGAAAATGGCAGAAGTCAGGCTGTGAGGCTTCCTAAAGAATGCCAGTTTGCAGGAGACGAAGTGGCTGTAAATAAGATTGGAGATATTGTTATCTTAATGCCACAAAATAATAAATGGTCTGGTTTTTTAAGCAGCTTTGATATGTTCTCAAATGATTTTATGGAAGAGGGAAGGGAACAGCCAAAAGAACAGGAGCGAGAATCTTTATGAAGTATATGCTGGATACAAATATTTGTATTTATGCAATAAAAAATAAACCGCCAGAAGTAATTCGTAATTTTCTACGTCATGATCCGGATGATATGTGTATTTCTTCTATCACATATGGAGAGCTGATGCATGGTGTTGAAAAAAGCCAGGCAGTAGAGAAGAATCGAATTGCAATGTCACTTTTTCTATCCCCAATTACCATTTTGGATTTTGATAGCTATGCTGCAGAAGAATATGGGAAAATCCTGGCAAATCTGGAAAGAAAAGGAACTCCGATTGGACCATTGGATATGCAGATTGCAGGTCATGCAAAATCAGAAGGGCTTACGGTGGTGACTAATAATACAAGAGAGTTTTATAGAATTGAGGGATTAGCGGTAGAAGATTGGACTAAAGAATAAAACATGAAAAGCTGAAAGCTCTGCTTAGTGCAGGGCTTTTTCCGCCGAAAATCCTCATGATTTTTCCGAATAAAAATTATATACTTGAACTTCTAAGCGTTTCTGTTTATAATAAAAACACTGTTAATGGTCCTGTTTTCCGGTATCAAAATGGTCTCACGCATTTCCAGATGCTGAGGTTATTTTTTTGCTTGAAAATAGAAAAAGTGACCAAATGCATTTTTAGCCAAAAAACAGGCTTAAAAGTGCCCCTCTGTTTTTCCGGTTTTTCGACCTGACAGACAGATTTTTGAGTTCTAAAACGCATATTACAGAAATCTGAATTTCCTAGAAATTCATTGCCTTATTGTTGTATATGCACAATTATCGAAAGGAATAGTATGAGAAAATTAGCACTTAGTGACGAAATATTGCTTAGTGTTGACAAAGCAGCCCGCTATATCGGCGGAGAAGTCAACTCTGTTATGAAAATGGATGAGGATGGGAATATTGATCCCAACGTGAAGGTACGTGTGGCATTTGATTTCCCGGATGTGTATGAGATTGGAATGTCCAATTTAGGTATGATGCTTTTGTACAACATGTTTAATGAGAGGGAAGATGTATGGTGTGAGCGTGTTTTTTCTCCATGGATGGACCTGGATAAGGTGATGCGTGAGAAAAATATTCCGCTGTTTGCACTGGAGTCCCAGGACCCTATCCGTCAGTTCGATTTTCTGTGTATTACCTTAGGATATGAGATGTGCTACACCAACGTATTGCAGACCCTGGATTTGTCTCATATACCATTGCTGGCCAAAGACAGAGATGATTCATGTCCCATCGTTGTAGGCGGCGGTGCATGTGCCTACAATCCGGAACCACTGGCTGCCTTTTTTGACCTTTTTTATATTGGTGAAGGTGAAACGGTTTATGATGCGTTGTTTGACGCATATAAGGCAAATAAAGCTGCAGGGGGATCCAGGGAAGACTTTTTACTTCTTGCGGCACAGATCCCCGGGATTTATGTTCCGGCATTTTATGATGTGACTTATCATGAAGATGGCACCATTGCTTCCTTTGAGCCGAACCGGGCAGAAGCACCCAGAGTCATTCAGAAGCAGCTGATCATAGATATGGAAAAAGGCTACCGCTCCATTAAAAAACCGGTTGTTCCATTTATTAAGGCAACACAGGACAGAGTGACGCTGGAAATACAAAGAGGATGTATCCGTGGATGCAGATTCTGTCAGGCTGGAATGATCTATCGACCAACCCGTGAGCGGGATATCCAGACTTTGAAGGATTCAGCCAGAGAGATGCTGGAAAGCACTGGACATGAGGAGATTTCCTTAAGTTCTTTAAGTTCCAGTGACTATTCACATCTTCCGGAGCTGGTGAATTTCCTGATTGATGAATTTAAAGAAAAGTGTGTGAATATTTCCCTGCCGTCTCTTAGGATCGACGCATTTGCACTGGATGTTATGAGTAAGGTACAGGACATTAAGAAAAGCAGTCTGACATTTGCCCCTGAAGCCGGATCACAACGACTTCGTAACGTGATCAATAAAGGACTTACAGAAGAGAATATCATGCAGGGTGCAGCAGATGCCTTTCTTGGCGGCTGGAATAAAGTTAAATTATATTTCATGCTTGGGCTGCCTACCGAGACAGAAGAAGATATGAAAGGGATCGCACATCTTGCTGAGAAGATTGCAGAGGAATATTATGATCTGATTCCAAAGGAAAAACGCCATGGCAAGATTCAGATCAACGTGAGTACATCTTTCTTTGTTCCCAAGCCATTTACTCCATTCCAATGGGCTGGAATGTATACAGAGCAAGATTTTATTGACAAGGCAAAAGTAGTAAAGGACGAGATCCGTGCACAGCTGAATCAGAGAAGTATCCGTTATAACTGGCATGAGCCGGATGTGACTGTACTGGAAGGCTTTCTTGCAAGAGGAGACCGGCGTGCATCACAAGTAATCCTGAAAGCATATGAAAAGGGTGCGATTTATGATGCCTGGTCTGAATCCTTTGATTATAATATATGGAAGGAAGCTTTTGCAGAAACAGGAGTGAATATTGATTTTTATACATTACGGGAGCGGAGTACTGATGAAATCCTGCCCTGGGATTTTATTGATGCAGGTGTTAAGAAGAAATTCCTGATCCGCGAATGGGAGCAGGCACATAAAGAAATTGTAACACCAAACTGCAGGCAGAAATGTTCCGGCTGCGGAGCCGCTGGTTATAAAGGAGGTGTGTGTCTTGAAAGTAAGAATTAAGTTTACAAAAGAAGGCCCTATAAAATTTGTAGGTCATCTGGACACCATGCGCTATTTCCAGAAGGCAATCCGCAGGGCAGGACTTCCGGTGGCATTTTCAGGTGGATACAGTCCTCACATGATTATGTCCTTTGCCGCACCTCTTGGGGTTGGCGTTGAAAGCCTGGGAGAATATTTTGATCTGGAGCTTACAAAGACCATTCCTACTTCCCAGATCAGGGATCTGTTGGATGCCCAGATGACAGAGGGCGTGCATGTGCTCAGTGCAAGAAAAGTGGAAGACGGAAAAGCCGGGAAAGCAATGTCTCTTGTAGCTGCCGCTGATTATTATGTAGTATTTAGAGAAGGAAAAGAGCCGAAGTGTGTATGGCGTGAGAGAATTCAGGAATTTTTGGCACAGCCTGAGATCCTTATAACAAAGGAAACAAAAAAAGGCACAAAAGAGGTGGATATCCGTCCATGTATTTACCAGATGGAGCAGCAGGAACAGGGTATATTTATGAAACTGGCATCTGCAAGTTCTAATTACACAAAACCGGAAGCCGTGATGAACAGTTTTTGCAGCTGGCTGAAAGAAGAAATGTCTGAATTTCCATGGATGGTCAAACGACTGGAAGTATATGCAGATCTTGGTAGTGAAGATAACCATCGTTTTGTTACTTTGGAAGCGTTAGGAGAGGAAATTGAGTAAACTTATTATCACCCGGATGGAAATAAGCGGAATTTCCTGCAGTGTCTGTATTCTTACAGAAGATCAGAAGATCATGGAACTTCAGCTGGAGCCTGAAAACAGGAAATCTATCCTGGACAATATTTATGTTGGACAGGTGGAGAATGTGGCTGCCAACATTCAGGCTGCATTTGTACGGATCGCACCGGATGTAAGAGGCTATCTTTCGTTGGAAGAAGGGAAAACAGCTATTTTCAGCGCAGGGCGAACTGCAGATAATCATCCCCTTAAGCCAGGTGATGAGCTGCTTGTGCAGGTAAGCAGGGATGCCATGAAAGGAAAACTTCCTGCATTGTCCGGAAATCTGAATTTTACCGGGAAGTATCTGGTACTGACTACAGGCGATAAGAAATTCGGTCTTTCCAAAAAGCTAAGCGTTGAAGACCGGAAAAGACTTTCTGGCTGGTTTGAGGATGAAATCCAGAAACCGGATAAGGAATATGGACTGATCGTGCGTACAAATGCTGCAGAAGCAGAAAAAGAAGAACTGGAAAGAGAATTTAAACATCTTCGGGAAACGTATCAAAAGGTAGCTGTAAATGGACGCAGCCGTACCTGCTGCAGTCTTTTGTATCAGCCTGAACCAGAGTATATACGAAGGATCCGGGATACTTATAGCCAGAAGCTGGAAGAGATCGTTACCGATATCCCGGAATATTATCAGCAGATCTACGCTTATCTGGAGGAAAGCAGCCCGCAGGAGCTTTCCAAAGTTCGTATGTATACAGACAAACTGCTGCCCCTTTATAAGCTGTACAGGATCGAGTCTGCTATTGACGAGATCTGGCATGAAAAAGTGTGGCTGAACAGCGGCGGTTTTCTTGTGATCCAGCAGACAGAAGCGTTTGTCTCCATTGATGTGAATACAGGAAAGTTTACAGGAAAGAAAAAGGTTCAGGAAACCTATCGTAAGATCAACCTGGAAGCTGCAGAGGAGATTGCCAGACAACTGCGGCTTCGGAATCTTTCCGGGATCATCCTCATCGATTTTATTAATATGGAAAATCCGGATCATATCGATGAGCTTTTCCATGTACTGAAGAAACATCTTAAGAAGGATTCTGTGCGCTGCAGGGCAGTGGATATTACGCCACTGAATATTCTTGAAATGACCAGAAAAAAGGTGCGCAGACCTGTGATCGAGGATCTGATGGATCTGCAGAAGGCAGAAAAAAGCTTATAAAAATCAAAAAAACGTAGAAAAATATATTGACGAACCAAAAAAGGTCTGTTATTATAATCACGTATGCCGCACAAAGAGGTTGAAGTGCTTCTGTTTTATACAGAGGCCACCATATTTGGCGAGTAATGTTATAGGAGGTGCCACAGATGTACGCAATTATTGCAACAGGTGGTAAACAGTACAAAGTTGCTGAAGGCGACGTAATCAGAGTTGAGAAGCTCGGAGTTGAAGCTGGTGAGACCGTTACTTTTGACAATGTTATTGCTGTCAGCAATGACGGAATGAAAGTAGGCGAGGCTGTGAAAGATGCCAGTGTTACCGCTTCTGTAGTTGAGAACGGAAAGGCTAGAAAAGTCATCGTTTACAAGTACAAAAGAAAAACTGGATATCACAAGAAAAACGGTCACAGACAGCAGTACACCAAAGTTAAGATCGAAAAGATTAATGGTTAATCTGGTGTCATTATGATCACAATTACAGTTAAAAAGAGAAATGATTCATATATAGAGTTTCGTTCCAGCGGACACGCAGGTTATGCCCAAAGCGGGCAGGATATTGTATGTGCTGCCGTTTCAGCACTGATCATCAATACTGTTAATTCCCTGGAGACTTTTACAAAGGAGAAGTTTCAGGCGAAAGACAAAGATGGATATGTATCCATTATATTTGAACAGAGCCCAAACACTCCAGAAGGAAAGCTTCTTATGGATTCGTTGATTCTCGGTTTAACGGAAATTGAGCATAATTATAACAATCGATATTTGACATTAAAAGTCAAGGAGGTGTAACAACGATGATGAAAATGAACCTTCAGTTATTCGCACATAAAAAAGGAGTTGGTTCCACAAAGAACGGCCGTGATTCCGAGTCCAAGAGATTAGGTGCGAAGAGAGCAGACGGACAGTTTGTTAAAGCTGGCAACATTCTTTACAGACAGCGTGGAACAAAGATTCACCCAGGTGAAAACGTTGGCTGCGGTAAAGACTATACATTATTTGCACTGACCGATGGTGTTGTAAGATTCACCAGAAAGGGTCGTGACAAGAAGCAGGTTTCTATCGTTCCGGTAGAGGCAGAGTAATTATAGGTAGCAGAAGGCTTCAAATCTGTCATGGGTTTGGAGCCTTTTCTTTCATAATAATAAAAATAGGAGTATTCTATGTTTGCAGACAGAGCAACGATCATCATCCGTTCCGGTAAGGGCGGTGATGGACATGTAAGCTTCCGCAGAGAGAAATATGTTCCGGACGGCGGCCCAGATGGGGGCGATGGCGGAAACGGCGGAGATGTAATATTTGAAATAGATGAGGGACAGAATACCCTGGGCGATTACAGACACAAAAGGAAATATAAAGCCGGTGACGGTGAAGAGGGCGGAAAGAAACGCTGCCACGGATCCAATGGTAATGACGTTGTTCTGAAGGTTCCGGAAGGAACTGTGATCATGGATGCCCAGTCCGGCAAGGTCATTGCTGATATGTCCGGTGAAAACAGACGCCAGGTTGTATTAAAAGGCGGCCATGGAGGTAAAGGAAACCAGCATTATGCCACACCTACCATGCAGGTGCCAAAGTATGCACAGCCAGGACAGCCAGCCCAGGAACTGGAGGTCCTTCTGGAGCTTAAGGTCATTGCAGATGTGGGACTTGTAGGATTTCCAAATGTAGGGAAATCCACCTTCCTTTCCCGGGTTACAAATGCCCGGCCTAAGATCGCTAATTACCATTTTACTACGCTTAGCCCTAATCTTGGCGTTGTAGACACAGAGAATGGGGGATTTATTATTGCGGATATTCCAGGATTGATCGAAGGCGCATCGGAAGGAGTGGGACTGGGACATGAGTTCCTCCGTCACATTGAACGTACCCGTGTGATCATCCATATTGTGGATGCTGCATCTACGGAAGGCAGAGATCCGGTAGAGGATATTTATAAGATCAATAAGGAACTGGAGGCTTACAACCAGGAAATTGCTTCCAGACCCCAGGTGATCGCAGCCAATAAGATCGACTGTATCTACAATAACGAAGAAGAGGATCCTATCCAGCGTCTGAAACAGGAATTTGAGCCAAAGGGGATCAAGGTATATCCGATTTCTGCTGTGACCGGCCAGGGAGTACGGGAACTTCTTTTCCACGTAAAAGAGCTTCTGGATGCCTGCCCGCGGAAATCTATTGTGTTTGAGCAGGAATTCTTCCCTGAGGATGCACTTGTGGCAGAAAATCTTCCATTTACTGTGGAAGCAGATCCTGAGGATTCTTCTGTATTTATCGTGGAAGGCCCACGTATTGAGAAAATGCTGGGCTACACCAATCTGGACTCAGAGAAAGGTTTTGCTTTCTTCCAGAAATTCCTGAAAGAAGGCGGCATTTTGGAAGAACTGGAAAAAGCCGGAATACAGGACGGAGATACTGTACGTATGTATGGCTTTGAATTTGATTATTATAAATAATATTCAGGGAGGAGCAAAGATGACAACAAAGCAAAGAGCATATCTGAAAAGTCTTGCTATGACAATGACACCTATTCTTCAGCTGGGTAAGGGCGGCCTTACTCCCCAGAATACAGCTGCTGTAGAAGAGGCTCTTGCGGCCAGGGAACTGATCAAGATCAGCGTCCTGCAGAACTGCATGGAAGACCCAAAAGAAATGGCACAGATTCTTTCTGAACGTACCCATTCCCAAGTGGTACAGGTGATCGGTAAGAAAATCGTTTTATATAGAGAAGGCAAAGACGATAAGAAGAAGATCGTCCTTCCTGGCAAATAAATTTTTAAGTTTTTTCTGGAGGTCTGACAGATGGAGTGCAAAAGAAAGCGGATCGGTATTATGGGCGGCACCTTTGATCCTATCCATATGGGGCATCTGATCCTTGGTGAAAAAGCATACGAACAGTTTTCACTGGATCAGGTACTTTTCATGCCGGCAGGTAATCCTCCCCATAAGCGGAACCGTGCAGGAAGAGCCAGTGATGAACAACGGGTGGAAATGGTCCGTCGTGCCATTAACGGAAATCCTCACTTTGCTTTATCTCTTATTGAAATGAATGAAGAAGGGTATACTTATACTTATCGGACTCTGGAAAATCTGAAAAAAGAACATCCGGATACGGATTATTACTTTATCATTGGGGCCGATTCACTTTTTTCTTTTGAAACCTGGATGGAGCCGGGGCGGATCTGCCAAGCCTGTACGCTGGTGGTTGCTGTAAGAAATCATATGCCGACCACGAAGCTGTGCATGGAAGTGGAACGGCTTACCAATAAATACCAGGGCTGTTTTCTTCTGCTGGACATGATGAACATTGATGTTTCCAGCCAGCTCCTGCGCCAGTGGTGCAGGGAAGATAAGAGTCTGCGGTATTATGTGCCGGATTCGGTAATCTCTTATATAGAAGAGAACCATATTTATCACAGAGGTGATGAGATTGAAGAAAGAAGTAAAAACCATGGAATATGATTTTGGCAAAATAGAAAAAAAACTGGCAAAGTATCTTGATCAGCCAAGGTTTTTGCATACGATGGGTGTGATGTACACCAGTGCAAGCCTTGCCATGGTTCACGACTGTAATCTGCAAAAAGCACAGGTTGCGGGATTGCTCCATGATTGTGCCAAATGCATTCCCAACAAAAAGAAATTAAAGCTTTGCAGTAAAAATAAAATTCCTGTAACAGATTTTGAAAAGGTACATCCTTTTTTGCTGCATGCCAAACTTGGTGCATACATTGCCAGAGAAAAGTATCATATTACAGATCCTGAAATATTGTCAGCCATTACATGGCATACCACTGGAAAGCCGGAAATGACTCTTCTGGAAAAAATTGTCTACATTGCGGACTATATAGAACCTTTGCGTGATAAGGCACCTAACCTTCCCAAAATCCGTAAGATGGCATTCCAGGATCTGGATGCATGTATGTATGAAATTTTGAAAGACACCCTCGCCTATCTGGACACAGACCCGGATGCTATTGATGAAATGTCCAGAAAAGCCTTTATCTATTATAATGATTTACAGAAAGGAAAGGTGCAGACTAAATGACTACAGAAAAGCAGATGGCACAGCTTGTATGCCGTGCATTAGATGAAAAAAAGGGACGTGACATCAAGGTGATCGATATACATGATGTTTCCGTGATCGCAGATTATTTTGTAATTGCCAGTGGCTCCAACCAGAACCAGGTACAGGCAATGGTAGATAATGTAGAAGAGCAGCTTGGCCGTGCCGGCTTTGAGCCTAAGCAGGTAGAAGGAGTGCGCAATTCCAGCTGGATCCTTATGGATTATGGTGATGTGATCGTTCATGTATTTGATGAGGAGAATCGTCTTTTCTATGATCTGGAAAGAATCTGGCGTGATGGCAAAACTTTGGATATGGAAGAGTTTTTGAAATAAAGAGCCCCAATTATTACGAACGTATTTTCCGAATATCTGTTTGCTTTTAATGAAGATTTGTGGTATGATAAAGAAAAATACAGTAACTGGGAAGATACTGAACAGTTACACAGCACGTAATTGATGGAGGTATCCTTATGGCATATGGCAAAATCAGTAAAAAACAGCAGGAAATACTTGATTATATAAAGAATGAGATCCTGAACCGTGGTTTTCCCCCCGCAGTTCGTGAGATCTGTGAGGCGGTTAATCTGAAGTCTACTTCTTCCGTACATGCTCATCTGGAAGCACTGGAGAAGAACGGTTACATCCGCAGAGATGCCACCAAGCCCAGAGCGATTGAGATCATAGACGACAATTTCAATCTAGTACGCAGAGAAGTTGTGAATGTTCCCCTGATCGGTACAGTTGCTGCAGGGCAGCCGATCCTTGCAGTAGAGAATATTGAGGGATATTTTCCTATCCCGGCAGAGATTATGCCAAATGCCCAGAGTTTTATGTTGAAAGTTAAGGGAGAAAGTATGGTCAACGCAGGTATCCTTGATGGTGATCAGGTACTTGTAAAGCAGCAGCCGACCGCATCTAACGGAGATATTGTAGTAGCTCTTGTGGATGATTCTGCCACTGTAAAGACTTTCTACAAAGAGAACGGCTATTATCGTCTTCAGCCTGAGAATGACTCTATGGATCCTATTATCATTCATGGTGATATCCAGATTCTTGGCAAGGTTTTTGGCGTATTCCGTGTCTTCCAGTAATCAAAGGGTTCCGCAGTCAGTTTTTGTGTCCTGACTCCATAACACCAGGGCTGCTTTCTATGCATCATCAGGAAAGCGGTCCTGGTATTATTTACACCATAGTAATTGACATAATATATTTATGGGCAACCACAACTGATTACTGTACTTCAAATAAAATATGGAGTTCCTGTGAACTTTCTTCAACGCCTTGTTTTTGTCCGGGAAAAATGATACAATATTTCGGAATGAAATCAGAGAAGAGAAAAAGGAGGCATTTTTTTGCCTAATCAGAATCAGAATTTTTCCCACAAAATCACAGAGCATCTTATAAAACTGAGAAAAATATTCAGTCTGAATATAGGAACAGCTATTTTTGGCGTGCTTTTTCTATATATGATCGTCAGTGCATTTATGTATCTTACATCGTCCCATATCGAATCCTATCAGGTGTCTTCCGGACCGCTTTCAAGGAATGAGACTTATACAGGACTTTCCTTGCGAGAAGAAAGTGTATGTAAGGCAGATTCCGGAGGATATGTGAATTATTATGCCAGAGAGGGCAGTAAGATCAATGCCGGCGGTGCTGTATATGGATTGAGTTCTACCAAGGTTCCGGAATCTACGGTATCCCTCAGAGCAGAAGAGCTGTCTAATATCCGTAGTGATATGTTAAGTTTTTCCAAAAGCTTTTCCCCAAGTAAATTTAATTCTACATATAGTTTCAAATATCAGCTGGAGGGCGAGATCCTTCAGTATGCAGGAGTCACACAGGAGACATCCGTTGCTGCAGTAACAGATGAATATGGCAATGTGGTCAGCGATTCCTCCGCTCAGGTAGTGACCCTTGGAAATCAGAATATCAGCAAGGCACCGGCAGATGGAATCATTCTTTATGCCAAAGATGGTTATGAAGGCAAAACAGTTGATGAACTGACTGCAGAAGATTTTAACCAGAATTCCTACCAAGAAACGGACCTGAAGACACAAAGCCAGGTGAAAACCGGCGATCCGGTATATACTATTATTACAGATGAAAGATGGAGCCTGCTGATACCTCTTAGCGAGAAACAGGCAGTGAAGCTTGCGGACCGGACAGCTATCCGTGTGAAATTTCTGAAGGATGATAATACTCAGACAGGTGATTTTTCCATTATCACCATTGATGGGAGCAATTACGGGAAGATTGATTTCAGTAAGGGATTGATCCGTTATGCATCAGACCGTTTTTTGGATATAGAGCTTGTGACTAATACTAACAGTGGGCTGAAGATCCCTCTTACATCCATTGTTTCTAAGGAATTTTATACAGTTCCTGCTGTTTATGCTACAAGGAATGAAGACAGCTCTGACATTGGGTTTATGCTTGCAGATAAAAATAAAGAGGGTAAAGATGTAACCACCTTTGTAACTCCACGTATTTATGCAAGACTGGCAGATCCTGTGACGGATGATTCACAGGAAGTCACTTATACATATTATATTGACAAAAGCTCCTTCAAAGAAGGGGATGCCATATTGAAACCGGATTCTAAGGAGAAGTATATTATCGGCAGCACGGAAATGCTGGAAGGCGTATATTGCATTAACCAGGGGTATGCTGTGTTCCGCAGGGTAGAGATCATAGATCAGAATGAAGAATATGCCATTGTAGCCAAGGATACGGATTACGGTCTGGTACGATACGATCATATTGTGAAGGATGCTTCAAAAGTAAAGGAAGAAGATATACTTTATTAAAGCAGGAGGAGGCTTATAGATGTTAGCAGATAATTATAGACAGGTTCTTAATAATATTCAGGATGCCTGCCAGGCTGTAGGAAGAGATCCTAAGGAAGTAACACTGGTGGCAGTAAGCAAAACAAAGCCTGTAGAAATGCTTCAGCAGGTTTACGATGCAGGAGCCAGAGTGTTTGGTGAAAATAAAGTTCAAGAGATTATGGACAAATATGATCATTTACCAGGAGATATCCGCTGGCAGATGATTGGCCATCTTCAGCGTAATAAAGTAAAATATATTGTAGATAAGGTTGACATGATTCATTCCGTAGATTCCTATCGTCTTGCACAGACTATTGAGACAGAAGCTGCTAAGAAAAATGTTACTGTTTCCGTGCTCCTGGAAGTAAATGTTGCAGAAGAAGAAAGCAAATTCGGCCTGAAAATGGATGAGGTATTGCCTCTTGTACAACAGATTTCAGAATTGCCTCATGTTCAGGTAAAAGGGCTTATGACTATTGCACCTTTTGTTTCAAATCCAGAGGATAACAGGGAAATTTTTCGCAAATTAAAAAAATTAAGTGTTGACATTGAAGCCAAAAACATTAATAATACTACTATGAGTGTCCTGAGTATGGGTATGACCGGTGATTATATGGTTGCTGTACAGGAGGGCGCCACCATGGTGCGTGTAGGAACAGGCATTTTTGGTGAAAGGGATTATTCAGCAGATAAGTAAGATTGGAGATTAAAATGGGCGTTTTAGATAAATTTTTAGATGCGATCAAGTTAAATGATGATTACGATGATGATGAATTTCTGGATGAAGATCTGGATGGGGCAGATGATGATGATGATGATTTCCTTGATGATGAAGAGGAAGCACGTCCCAAGAAGAAGTTCTTTGAGAAGTTTACAAAGAAGAAATCATCAGATGATGAATTTGACGAATTCGAGGATTTTGATGATGCACCTGCCAAAAGTCCTGTAAAGGCAGCCGCAGCCACTAAAGCTGCTCCTGCAAAACAGACAGAGAAGGCAGACAAACCGGTTCGTTCTACCGCACCATCCTCCAAGATTACACCTATGAGAAGCAGCCGCAGATCCGGGCAGTCCCAGAATGTTGAAGTATGTGTGATCAAGCCATCCTCTATGGAAGATACCAGGGAGATTGCAGATACACTTCTGGACAATTCTACCGTGATCCTGAATCTGGAGGGTATTGATGTAGAGCTTGCACAGAGGATTATCGATTTCGCTTCCGGTGCCTGCTATTCTTTAAATGGCAGCCTTCAGAAGATTTCAAGTTATATTTTTGTACTTGGACCGTATAATGTAGATATTACAGGTGATCTCCAGAATATTTTAGGAGGATCTGTTCCTTCCGTAAGAGCAGGTTATTAATAAGAACAGGTATTCATTCAAATGGAAAAAGATGAATTTTTACTTAAGAGAATCCGTGAACTGGCAAAGCTGTCCTATCAGCGTGATATCGTCACTTTTTCGGATTTTCTTAATTTAAACGAACAGAATATGGTGCATAGCCAAAAACTCCAGGAACTGGGCGTTATAGTGGAGTTTTACGGTGGCTATGAGAATGCTGAGCGTCAGATGGTTGCTTTTCACCCTGATGCTCTTATGTTTCAGTGGGAATATCCGGTAGATTGTATCCGCATCACTCCTAAGGCTTTAAAGTTTTCAGAGGAATTAACCCATCGGGATTACCTTGGGGCGATCCTGAATCTTGGAGTAGACAGAAGTGTTGTTGGAGATATTCTTGTAGATGGCAATACTGCCTGGTTTTTCTGTCTGTCAAAAATGACCGGCTTTTTCCTTGAAAATCTGTGCAGAGTACGGCATACTACTGTTCTGGCAGAGAAGGTAGAGGATCCGGGATTGATGCCAAAGGCACATTTCCAGGAAATCCAGGGAACCTGTTCCTCAGTACGTCTGGATACGCTGATCGCTCTTGCTTTTGGAGCATCCCGCAGCAGCATGGTTTCTTATATAGAGGGAGGCCTTGTTTTTGTAAATGGCAAGCTGATCACATCCAACGGACATGAGCCGAAAGAGGGAGATATTATCTCTGTAAGAGGCAAAGGCCGTTTTATATACGATGGGATAGCCAGACAGACCAAGAAAGGTCGGAATAGTATTACGATTCGCAAGTATATATCAGCTGGGAGATGACTCCCACCTCTATAGGTGGTGAGCAACAAGCTGGTATCAGTGGTGGGAGTCAATCCCCCAGCTGATATAGCCTCCGGCAGGATTGCAGAGGTGCGCAGGAGAAGTATGTCATGCAATTGCATGACGCGCACCTCGCAGCAAGAATGCCGAGGCATTCTTGAAAATGGAGGTATTATGGCAGAAGAAAAATTACTTGTAAAAAGGAATGGCGATTTTCATTATCCCATTTATTTTGAGGAAGACTTTTCCAATCTTTCCCAGGTATTAAGGGATGAGCAGATGGAAGGAAGAAGGATCTGTGTTGTAGCTGATTCCAATACTGCTGCATTGTATGGAGAAGCAGTCCAAAAGGAACTGTCCATGGCAGCTGCAGAAGTCTTAATGTTTGTATTTTCAGCAGGGGAACCCAATAAAAACCTGGATACTGTAAAGGACTTGTACCGTTTTCTGATTCAGCATGAAATTGACAGAACAGGGATCCTGGCTGCTCTTGGCGGCGGTGTTACCGGGGATCTGACTGGCTTTGGTGCAGCCACATATCTTCGAGGCATTGATTTTATCCAGATTCCTACTACGCTTCTTGCACAGGTAGACAGCAGTGTAGGAGGTAAGACAGGTGTGGATTTTGAACAATACAAGAATATGGTAGGGGCTTTCCACCAGCCAAGACTGGTCTATATGAATCTTTCTACTTTGAAAACTCTTCCCCCAAAAGAGTTTAGTTGTGGGATGGGAGAAGTGATCAAAACAGGTCTGATTTGTGATAAGGATTTTTTTCAGTATGTACAGAATTGCCAGCCAAAGGTATCTCAGATGGATCTGGCAGTGCTTGCTTCCATGGTTCGCAGATGCTGTACCATCAAGGCAGGCGTGGTAGAGCGTGACCCTAGGGAAAAGGGAGAGCGTGCTTTACTTAATCTTGGGCATACCATTGGTCATGCAGTTGAGAAGCTGAAGGATTTTCAACTTCTTCACGGCCAGTGTGTAGGACTGGGATTGATCGCAGCCGGATATATTTCCATGCAGAGAGGACTTCTTACTGTCAGTGAATATGAACAGGTTTGCAGCTGCTGTGCATCCTATGGATTGCCGCTTACAGTTTCAGGACTTGATCCTGAGGAAGTATTATCTGCCACCAAAAAAGACAAGAAAATGGAACGGGGACATATTAAATTTATTTTTATGGATGGATTGGGTAAAACCTTTATTTCCACAGATCTTACAGATGAGGAAATGCTTGCCGGGATCCGGGAGATCTGTGTATGAAAGAACAGACACCTTTATTTTCAGGGAAAAAGGCTTTGCTTTTCTGGATTTTTCCTGTTCTTTTGCTTACGCTGATCGACCAGTTTACCAAGTATCTGTCCATTGTTTTCCTTAAAAATACCAATGGGAAGATTTTGATTCCCGGTGTTTTAGAGTTATCTTACGTTGAAAACCGCGGCATGGCATTTGGCATGCTTCAGGGGAAGATCCCTTTTCTTCTGATCATGTGTTTTTTCTTTCTTATACTTGCCCTGTATATTTATATCCGTATGCCTAAAACTGCCTATTATATTCCATTGATGGTGCTTGATATGGTGGTATTTGCCGGTGCGCTAGGCAATTTTGTGGATCGCTTTTTCAGAGGTTATGTAGTAGATTTTATTTATTTTTCTCTGATTGATTTTCCTACCTTTAATGTGGCGGATATTTATGTGGTCTGCGGAGGGATACTTACTGTATTGTTTGTGCTTTTTAAATATAAGGATGACAATGATTTTGCTTTTCTGAAATTAAAGTACAAAACAAAGCATTCCCAAAACAGATGATCAGTAACATTTTAAGATAGCTCAGGAATATTGGGAAAAGGAGCAATGCATGAACAGTGTTACTTATTGCGTATCCGAAGAGGAATGTGGGCTTCGGATCGACCGTTATCTTGCAGAAAAAAATACAGATCTTTCCAGATCTTATATACAGAAACTGTTGAAGAACCAGGAAATTTCCGTAAATGGGATTCCGGTAAAGGCAAATTATAAGGTACAGCAGGAGGATCAGATCCTTCTTACCGTTCCGGAGCTGACAGAGCCGGATATTCTTCCTGAGGATATTCCACTGGACATCCTTTATGAGGATGAAGATCTGATGGTGGTAAATAAGCCTAAGGGAATGGTTGTGCATCCAAGTGCCGGTCATTTATCCGGTACTCTTGTAAATGCTATTTTATATCATTGTCAGGGACATCTGTCCGGGATCAATGGGATTATGCGGCCGGGTATCGTCCATAGGATCGATATGGACACCACAGGGGCTATCCTGGTATGTAAGAGTGATTTTGCCCATAAGGATCTTGCAGAGCAGTTAAAAGAGCATTCTATCAAAAGACGGTACCGGGCAATCGTCAGTGGAAACCTTAAAGAAGATACTGGCAGGATCGAAGGACCCATCGGGCGTCATCCCATTGACCGTAAGAAAATGGCCATTAATTACAAAAACGGCAAAGATGCAGTGACCCATTATCAGGTTCTGGAGCGTTTCGGAAATGCCACTTATGTGGAGTGCCGGCTGGAAACAGGACGTACACATCAGATCAGGGTACACATGGCAAGTAAGGGACATCCTCTTCTTGGAGATCAGGTTTACGGATCTGCTCGAAATCCATATCACCTTCAGGGGCAGGCGCTTCATGCCATGATCCTTGGATTTGTACATCCACGTACTGGTGAATATATGGAGTTTGAAGCACCACTGCCTGAATATTTTATAAAACTTCTGGAAAAATTAAGAAAATAGTTGGCACATTTGGCGAAATTGATGTATAATTGAGATAACAATTTATGCAGAAGGGAGTGGCTTAATATGAACAACAGCACAAGTTCAATTATAACCATCGGCCGTGAATATGGAAGTGCAGGCAGACAGATCGGACAGGAAGTTGCAAAATACTTCGGTATCAAATGTTACGACAAGGAGCTTCTTGAGCATGCAGCCAATGACAGCGGCATTTGTAAAGAATTATTTGAGAATCACGATGAGAAACCAACGAACAGTTTTCTCTATTCTCTGGTAATGGATACCTATTCATTTGGTTATTCTTCTGCTGGATTTACTGATATGCCTATGAACCACAAGGTTTTCCTTGCACAGTTTGAAGCCATTAAGAAGCTGGCTGGTGAGGGTCCCTGTGTTATGGTGGGAAGATGTGCTGATTATGCACTTGCAGATAATAATAACTGTTTCAGTGTATTTATACATGCAGACCTTGACTGGCGTATCAGTCGTATATCAGGCAAGTACAATAAGACCTTAAAAGAAGCAAAAGATATGATCAACAAAACAGATAAGAGCCGTGCCAGCTATTATAATTATTATACAAACAAGAAATGGGGCTCTGCAGCAGGCTACACCCTTTGTTTAGACAGCGGCAAGCTGGGGATCGAAGGAGCAGCTCAGGCTATTATTCAAACCGTTCAGGTCTTTGACCAGTGTAAGCAGTAAGATTATAGACATGCAGGAGAGGGCTGTCGCTGATGCGGCAGCCTTTTTAAAAGAATTAGCGGAGGCATAAAGGAATATATGAAATTTCGTTGGGACAGCAGATATTTACGTTTGGGAGTGACAGCATTTGCAGTAGTTGCAGCAAGTATGCTTTTTTATTACGGAATTTTCCATATGGGGACTTTGATCTTAGGGATTCAGTATTTTATGGGGATCATGGCACCTATTATTTATGGTATTGCCATTGCCTTTTTAATGAGCCCTATCGTTAATTTTCTGGAACAGAAAGTGATTTATCCTGTTTTTCATAAAAAGGAGATTACACTGCAAAAAAAAGGACAGAAGGTGGTTCGCTGGATCTGTGTGATTCTTTGTGTCTGTTTTTTGTTTTTTGTAATTTACGCTCTTGTTATGATGATTCTTCCGGAATTGATCCGGAGTATCATGAATTTTATATACAGCTTTCCTGATTATGTGAATGCAGTAAGAAAATTCCTTGATTCTATTGTAGAAAAAGGCTGGGATCTGGATGGGAATACCTTTGATATTCTGAATCAGTCTTCCCAGAAGGCACAAAATTATCTTACTACCACCATACTTCCCCAGATGCAGGGGATGCTTAAAAATGTATCCGCAGGATTCTTTGACATTCTTACATTTTTAAAGAATTTTATAATCGGTGCTATTGTCTCTCTGTATCTGATGGCAGACAAAGAAAAGTTTGTAGCAAAAGGGAAGATGATCACTTATGGCTTGTTTCCTTTAAAACAGGCAGATTTTATTATCCGCTCCATGCGTTTTACCAGTAAGACCTTTATCGGTTTTATCACAGGAAAGATCCTGGATTCTGCCATTATAGGGGTGTTATGCTATATTGGAACTACGCTTCTGGATATGCCTTATGCAACTTTGGTAAGTGTAGTGGTTGGTGTTACCAATGTTATCCCGTTTTTTGGTCCTTACCTGGGAGCCATTCCCTGTATTTTACTGATCCTGCTAGTGGATCCCATCAAGGCTTTGTACTTTGCCATATTTATTCTGGTATTACAGCAGTTTGACGGCAATATTCTTGGGCCAAAGATCCTTGGAGATTCCACAGGTCTGTCTAGTTTCATGGTGATCGTAGCCATTCTCATTGGCGGCGGTCTGTTTGGTATTCCTGGAATGATCATAGGAGTACCTGTATTTGCAGTGCTTTATGCAGCATGGGAAAAATTTCTGTTTCATTTGCTGGCAAGAAAGGATTTCCCACGGGATGAAAATACCTATATGAATATTGACCGGCTGAATCCTGAGACAAAAGAACCTGTCCAGTTCCCCGAAAAGCCTGCAAAGCCTAAAAAAACTCAAGCCAAGAGGAGAGGACCATCTTCCCGTTTCTGGGATATTGTATGGGAAGATCTTGTAAAGATATGGAAGCTATTATGTGCAGTGATAAAAATAGTCTATGCTAAAATATACTGTACATGTGTATCCGTAAAACGGCGTATTACCAAATGGTATCAGGGTATGAAAAAGAACAGAAGATAATAACATATCGTGGAGATACCGGACTGCAGATATAGAACAGCAAAGGGGAGGAGCAGTATGAGACTGTTAATACAGCGTGTAAATCACGCAGAGGTAAAAGTAGACGAAAAGCTGGTGGGAAGCATTGGAAAAGGCCTGCTTGTGTTTGTAGGCGTAGGTAGGGAGGATACAAAGGAGATTGCAGATAAATATCTGAAAAAGCTGCTTGGTCTGCGTATTTTCCAGGACAGTGAAGGCAAAACAAATCTGTCATTAGCAGATGTGAAGGGAAGCCTTCTGATCGTTTCCCAGTTTACCTTGTATGCAAACTGCAAAAAAGGCAATCGTCCCAGCTTTATAGAATCCGGTGATCCGGATCAGGCAAAAGAACTTTATGAGCATATGATCCTTGAAGCAAGGAAGATTGTTCCTATAGTAGAAAATGGCATATTTGGTGCAGATATGAAAGTAAGCCTGGAAAACGACGGACCGTTTACCATTATATTAGATGAAAAAATCATGTAAATATGGACTGGGGAAGTGTTACATATTATTGCGTGAAATGCAGATTTTACGCAATAATATGTATGAAAAGCAGGCACTACTTCCGGATATCCAGTTTTTCAGCGTATGTATATATGTGTAACTGAGGTGTTTTTTATGAATGAATATACAGAATCCGTAAAAATAAATAATATACTCACTTTACGGGGGCTTCTGAAAAAGATGCCTCCGTTTTGCAGTGATTATTTACGCGGGATTGCCACATCCACATCACCAAGGACTCAAACCGGTTATTGCAGGGACATTTATACGTTTTTACAGTTTATTGTTTCCTGTAATCCCTTATACCAGTCCTGCCAAATCAAAGACATTCCTCTGCAGGTTCTTGAAGAACTGAATTCCTCTGATATTGATGAGTATATGGAATTTCTGAATTATTATGAATTTGATGGAATTGTATACAAAAATGGTGAATCTGCAAAAGCCAGAAAGCTGTCTGCATTAAGTAATATGTACAGCTTTTTTAATAAACGTCAGATCGTAAAAAACAATCCTTTAAATGCAGTCAGACGTCCCAAACTGCATGAAAAGGCAATCATTACCCTTGATCAGGAACAGGTTTTCGATTTGATGGATGCTGTGGAAACCCCTAAAAACATGACTGACAGGCAAAAGAAATTCCATAATCTGACCGTAGACCGTGACCGTGCTATCCTTACCGCATTTCTTGGTACAGGTATGCGTGTCTCCGAGCTTGCTGGTCTTGACGTTACAGATGTGGACTTTAATAATCAGACATTCCGTGTGATCCGGAAAGGTGGAAATGAGGCTTATATTTACTTTGGAGATGATATCCGGGACGCACTCTCCTATTATCTTGGCTATCCGGATGGATCATATGATGTTGATTCCAATACAGATACAGCAGGATCTGATAATGAAAACTCTGCAAATCTGGCTCAGGCACCCAGATCCCTGCTTCTGAAAGAAGATAATCCGGATGAGCCGGCACTCTTCCTTTCCCTTCGTGGGAACCGGATGGCTGTACGCAGTATTGAGGTTATGGTGAAGAAATATTGCACTATGATCAATACCAACAAAAGGATCACCCCTCACAAGCTGCGCAGCACCTACGGTACGGCGCTTTACAGGGAAACAGGTGATATTTACCTAGTGGCAGAGGTTCTTGGCCATAAGGACGTAAATACCACCAAGAAACACTATGCCCAGATGAACAACGAGAATAAACGGCGTGCTGCCAATATTGTGCAGCTGAAAAAAGACAGAGATGCTGATGTGTAAACTACTGCATTATTTTACAACTAACATATGAAGCTGTACCTATATTTATGGCAATATAAAAACCGCTGCAGAATCTGGATCACTCTTGAATGTGAGTCCCAAACCTGCAGCGGTTTAATTTAGCATTTTGTATTTTATACTTAATTAATTATATGTATAGCTTTGCAAATCATTATAAAGCAACTGCAATCTTGTCCTGGAATGCTTCAGGAATTTCTTCTTTGTCAAGGGATATGCTGATGATAATAGATACTTTAAAGGCATTACCGATATCATCCAGCTGCTGAAGTGTGCTTGTAACATCTGCACCTTCAAGATTTGCAATTCTGAGGAAGCTGTCAAGATAGATCTGCTCAAGGTCATGATCCTGAGAAATAATCCCACAGATAAATCCTACAAATTCATCTGCATTTTTGATAGGATAAGTTGTCACATTAATAAGACGAACCTTATTGTTCAGTTCATACATATGCTTAGTGCTTTTGTCTAAGTAGACGATGCTGCCATTAGCGTCTTTAACGGCGCCATTTACTCTGTCTAAAAGTACTTTTGTTTTGCCCTTGCCTTTCTTTCCTACAATCAGTTCAACCATGCTGTTTTCCTCCTTAGACACATATAATAATTTTTGCTAAAAATCTTATTTAAGATGTTTCAATTATAGTGTATATTATCAAAAATAGCAAGCCCTTTTTAATAAAAATTGTATATTTTTTACATGTTTCGTAATTCTTTTCACAGGTAATATCACTCGAGGTTTTGTATCATGTATATGGCAAAATCCGGAGATATACTTATGAAAGAGGTGCAGACTGGATATAACTTACATGGCTGTCATCATACAGCTGTTGAAGGATATTTTTCGTAGCACAGATTGCAAAACCATAAGTTTTCAGCCCATTCTCGTCTATCCAGGTATTTATCTGTGAAAAATCATCAGCCCAGTCTGAATGACCAAGCATTTTCAGAATATCATCATGTTCACACATATAGGACAGCATACTCTGGAAATGGGTTTTCATTGTAGCTTCGTCTGATATATCTGTATATTCTTCCTTCTCATCATCTAACAGGGAAAGATAAGGATACTTTTCTCTGTCCCAATTCATTGAGGAACCGGATGGCTCCGGGGAAAATCCAACCGGTGGATAAGAAATAGAATGTCCATCCTGATTCTGGGCGTAAACAGCACACCACAGATCTCCTGCATTCAGGCTTCCCTGCTGATCCAAAGTATTGATCCAACTGATAAATGTGCCATAATCTGTGATCTCTAACAGAGAAACATAGGCCAGATACCAGTCCGTATCGTTGTAACCTGCAATCTGCTCTTTGGAAGCGGCAATATCGTCTTTCATACTATCCTCTTCTGTTACATTGCCCTGTTCATCCTTTGTATAAATCACCCGGTTACTTGTATCTCCTGGAATATAGAACTGAAGCAAAGGCTGTGCAAGCACATTACTGTCATACAGTGTCAGCTTTCCACGGACCAGTTTACCGCCTGCAGAGGTAAATCTGCCATTTCTTGAAAATGTCTGAGGAATCTGGATATCATAGGATCCATAACCAAGTGGCATTGCGCTTACATAATCCCTGTGTCCTCCTGGCAGGAAAAGTTCTGAATAAACAGACAGATCCAGACTCATCTGTGTAGTGGATATGCCGGTTTCACTGCTTGTGCCAGCAGATCTGTTTGGATTGTAATAAAACAGGGATACCACCTGGGGAAGGATAAAAACAGCACATAGGATGATTACCAGAACCAGCCCCCCAGTGATCACCCCCAGTTTAATGAATGCTTTCCGGATAGTTCTCTGGATCTGGGAGGTAAGTTTTTTCTGAAAGTCACTTTCAGATTCATCTGTTGTTCTTTCAGAACAGGGTTCAGTTCCAGACTCAGCTGCCGGAAAAACAGTGTCTTCCAGACCAGGAATATCCCCTTCTTCATAAAGATATTCATTGATGGCATCCTGCCGCTGAATATCCTGCTCTATTTGCTGTCTTTGTTGCTCATTTAATTTGCCCTCTTTATATAGCCTTAAAAGCTCCTTATACGTCATTTTCTTTCCTCCTGGTATTCTTTATCAATTAATGCTTTAAGTTCCTTTCTGGCCCTGTATGCCAGGATACGCACATGCTCCGGAGTCAGGTGCAGCACTGCAGCAATTTCCTTCTGGGAAAGGTGTGCAAAATACTGCAGCTGTAATACTTCCTGTTTCCGGTTTTCCAGCTTTCGGATCCCATCATAGAGATTTTTTAATTTTTCCTCCTGAAGGATCTGATCTAAAATATCTTCTGTAAGCTGGGCATCTGAAATATCTTCAGACAGTACCTCCTTTTTTGCCTTTTTCTGATGATTGTAAAACAGATTTCTTGCCACTGCGTACAGCCACGCCCGTATATTTCCATGACTGTCCGAAAGGGACAATAAGGCTTTCAGAAAGGTTTCCTGAAGGAGATCTTCTGTCAGCTGTCTGTTCTGGCATAAGGAAAACAGGTACAGATATAATTCTTTCTGAAATTTTTGATATGTTTCTTCCAATATCTTTTTATCCATGCTTTACCTGCCTGCAGTGCTTTCTTTATTGTTTGTATTCTACTTATATAACAATCCAGTCTGTAAAATGTTACAGATTATAAGAAATTATTTTGTGGTCTGAAAAAGCCACCTCATGCAATGCATCATGCCTGGCATAAGGTGACTTTCTGTACCTTTATAAGATTTGAAGGTTTCATATGTGGTGATACCGCCTGTGGGCAACGTACCTGTTTAGTTAATATGCTGTAAAAGAGAAGACATTTCCTGGTAAAGCAGTTCCTTGGAAGAAGCGCCCATCACAATGGATACAAATGGCTGTCCGTAGGCATTCTGGCAAAGAAGAGCCAGACAGTTGCCTGCCAGGCTGGTAGTTCCTGTTTTTCCACCAAGGATCTTTACATCCTTAGGTGTTGCAGCTTCCCCTGTAAGATAATGGTCTGTAGCTTCAAGCACAGTACTCATAGTGGAGCCATCCGCTTTTGTATATTCTACTGTATAGGAAGGAAGCTGCGTGATCTCTGTAAAGGAAGGATAATTCATTGCCTCCTTCAGCATCAGGTAAATATCATAGGGAGTTGTATAATGGTTCTCGTCCTGAAGACCATGAGGGTTGGAAAAATGGGTTCCTGTACAGCCCAGCTGTGCAGCATAGCTGTTCATCATATCAACAAAATTATCGGTTGTGCCTCCAATATGTTCTGCTATGGCTGACGCAGCGTCATTACCGGAATATACCAGAAGACACCGTACCAGCTGTCCCATAGTAACCTTATCTCCTGCGCCAAACCCACAGACCTGGGAACCATCCTCCAATGTAACATTTTCCTGGGTAATGGTAACCGTTTCGTCCATATTGCCGTATTTCAAGGCAAGCATGGCAGTCATGATCTTAGTAATACTGGCAGGATAAACTCTTTCATATGCACCCTTTGCAAATAGTACTTTATTGTTTGCAAGATCGAATAAAAGCCCCTTCTGGTCAGTTTCCAATGCCACTCCGTCAAGAGGTGTATCCTGAGCTGAAACTACCAGATCCTTGGCAAAACCGTTCCCTTTCAGGGAATCTCTGGCTGTGACAGAAGAACTAAATTCATTGGACGCTTGAAAAGGGATTACCGGTGTACTTAAAGAACCGCCACGTAAAGTATAAATAGCAAAAACTCCGCCTCCAACAACTGCGATCAATAATAAAACCAGAAGAATGGTATGACGGATCCGCCTGCGGCGCATTTTTTTTAATCTGGCTGCTTTGTTATTTACCGTTCTTCTTGGTTTAGCTGATGTCATAAGTATTCCTCTTTCTCATATATTTCTTTTCTTTGGATTTCTTTATTGTATGCACTGCTCTGAAGACCTACATTCAGAACAATTCCCATTCCGATATAAAGACTGATCAGTGAAGTCAGGCCATAGCTTACAAAGGGAAGAGGCGTACCTGTATTGGGAGCAAGTCCTGTGGCTACACAGATATTCAGAAAGCTTTGCAAGGCCACAATACTGCCAATACCGCAGCAAAGGATCCTGCCTGCCATATCCTTTGCTCGAAGGCTCATCCTGATACATTCCAGCGCAATGGCCATTAACAGACATACGACCACTGTACAGCCGATAAAACCATACTCCTCTCCTGCTACTGCAAAAATAAAGTCAGTCTGGTTCTCTGCAACAAAGTTCCCCTCATTTACAGAGGATGTGCTGTCATCACCTGTAAGCTTTTTCCCTACAAGCTCTCCTGAAGCAATGGCTGTTTTTGAATTATTCTGCTGTTCAATATTTTCGGAGTATTCTTCATTTTCAGGATACAGGAAGGACATAATTCGCTTTCTCTGATAATCCTGGATCAGCTTCTGATCCGGCTGCACAACGATGGAAAGAAAAATAATAATCAAAGGTATTGCGATCAGAATTGCCCCTCCTATGATCCGGTACCGTAGCCCGGCCATATATAAAAGAATGCAGAAAACCAAAGTAACCATAATGGTATTCTTCATATCCGGCTGTGCATAGATCAGCACTAACGGGATAGCAAGAAGGACAGCTGCTTCTGCAAGAACTTTTAATGTATTCAGATCTTCTTCATGATCCATAAAAAACTTCGCAAAGAACAAAATAATAATAATCTTGGAAAGCTCAGTGGGCTGGAACCGGAATCCGCCGATCTGAAGCCATCTGGTAGCACCACCTGCATTGGATCCGAACAGCCGGACTCCTAAAAGCATAACAATATTAACCCCATACATGATCCACTGGAAATTAAGGATCCAGGAATAATCCATGAGGGACAGAACCACCATAACAACCAATCCAAGAATCAGACCAACCAGCTGCTTGTTTCTCAAATCTGCCCTGGCACTGGTCACAAGTACAACTCCTATGGAACTGATGGCAATCAGGAGCAGTACAAGTCTGAAATTATAAAAGCGAAGTTTATATTGTTTAATCATATGTTATTATCAGTCCTTTTTCGTAAGTACAGGAATATATGCCATGATCACAGCCGGATCTTTGGAAATCTTGACCCTGACCTGATCTTCTTCTACCACTACGTATTTTTTTACTGTATGTATCAGATCACTGCGAAGCATTTTTATCATTTGCGGAGAGCATTCAATACGTTCAGAGATCAGAAGAAGCTTCATACGATCTCTGGCATACCCGGCTGAACGCCGTTTTTCACGCAAAATGGATTTCATGTAAGAGATCCTCCTCATATATGCCTGTTATTATTTTTTGAATATACTGCCAAGTCTGCTGAACATGCCCTTTTTCTGACGAATGGTAACAAAAGGAATATCTTCCCCAAGAATACGTTTGCAGATATTCTGGTATTCTTCCTCTGCCTGGGAATTTTTACCTGACAAAGGCTCTCCCTGATTGGTAGCCACTACGATCTGCTCGTCATCCAGGATCGTACCCAGAAGATCTACAGCCAGGATCTCAAGAACATCATCCACAGACATCATATCGCCCCTGGCGATCATATCAGGACGCAGGCGGTTAATGATCAGCCGAATATCACGGATATCGCCAGCTTCAAGAAGACCGATGATCCGGTCTGCATCACGGATAGCAGAAACCTCAGGAGTAGTAACCACAATAGCCTTGTCTGCACCTGCAATGGCGTTTTTGAATCCCTGCTCAATACCTGCCGGACAATCAAGAAGAACATAATCAAATTCTTCCCGTAATTCCTGGGTCAGCTTGATCATCTGCTCCGGTGAAACGGCTGTCTTATCCTTTGTCTGAGCAGAAGGAAGAAGATACAGCTCCGGGTGACGCTTGTCCCGGATCAAGGCCTGTCGCAGACGGCAGCTGCCATTCACCACATCTACAAGATTATATACGATCCGGTTCTCAAGACCCAGAACCACATCCAGATTCCGAAGGCCTATATCTGTGTCTACCACTGCTACCTTTTTGCCTAGCATGGCAAGACCGGTACCGATATTTGCAACTGTGGTCGTCTTGCCTACACCTCCTTTACCGGAAGTGATCACAATAACTTCACTCATTTCAATGAATCCTCCTAAACAAATTGTTCCAACTTTCTGGTGGTCTCTTTAGTCATTTGAAACATCACTTGTATCGCTGGAAGCCATACCTGTGATAATGGATTCTTTATCAGCAAGTTCAAAAATGTATTTAAAAATATCATTAGCAATCAAACATGCATTACCAGAGGTATATCCGTTTGCAATACGCACGGATATAGCATACTTAGGATCTGTGGACGGTGCATAGCCAATAAAAAGGCCATGATTGGGATGGTAATAATCCACCTCAGCTGTTCCTGTCTTTCCGGATACAGCCATGCCCAGTCCATTAAACTGATTGTGGGTCTGTACTACCCTGTACATACCGTCATGGATATCGTCCCACACATTCTGTGGGATCTCTGTAAGGTTGTTAAGGACAACCGGATCATAAGTCTGCAGAGTCTGGCCGGACGCATCCTTTACATTGTCAAGAAGAGACAGCTGGAATACAGTTCCTGAATTGGCAAGAGCTGCCGCATATCTGGCAAGGCCTACTGTAGTATAAAGGTTCGTACCCTGTCCGATATAAGACGGAACTGCATATTGGTTGGATACCTGCGGTGTTGCTTCTGAAAGCTCAATCCCACTCTTCTGATCCAGTCCTAACAAGGAAGCGTATTCCTTCAGCTTTGACAGACTCTGATTCTCAGAAAACTGGTTATCACCAACCTTACCAAGCTGGAATCCGATCATACTGAAATAATAGTTACAGGACTGCTCAATGGCACTGCGGATATCCAGTGCACCATGTCCATAAGTATTCCAGCAGTTGATGGGCGGTGTAACATAATCAAAAGATCCAGTACAGTCAAAATAAGTGCTGTCATCGATCACACCTTCCATCATGCCTGCAATGGTGGAAACCAGCTTAAAGGTAGAACCAGGCGCAGTAGTCTGTTGGGTTGCCTTGTTAAAGAATGGGCTGGACTCATCCAGTGCAAGCTTGGTGTAGTAATCCGTATCCATGTTATTTGTAAGACGGTTATTGTCATATCCTGGATAAGTAACGCAGGCAAGAACCTTCCCTGTGTGTACATCTACCAGTACTGCAGATGCAGAACATGGTTCAAGGGCCAGCTGTGCAGGCTCGATCTCCAAAGTGGAAATCTTGCTGACCATAAAATCATATGCACCCATAGATCCGGAAGCAAGACTTTCGTACATACCGTCATCCTTGGACAGGATCCCCTGCTCATAAAGCACCAGGCAAAGCTCCTGACCGGAAATGGTATCTTCCTGAAGCATGTACTTATACAGCAGCTTTGAAAATCCGGTGTCTGTTTTCAGATAATCAATAATATAATCGGTAAGACTGCGGTATACTTCTGCTGAATCCAGGTACTCTCCTTCCGGGGAAATCTTGGAAATATCGATCCAGTTCTGACTGGTAGCATAAGTAAGATAATCCTTCAGACTGATACTTTCATCCGTTACCCAGGCTTTGTAAGTGTCATCAGATGTGTTTACAGCATCACTTTTGATGATCTTTAAGGTATCACGCAGCATGTCATTACAGATATAGGAAAGGTATGCCTGTATCTGAACATCTTCATCCTTGTAAGCTGGTGGATTGTCTCCTGTAAGCCTGCTGTCTATTATATCAAAAACCTGCTGCTGCTTTTGTTGAAATTTGGCATATAAGTTTTTTTCTATATCAGAGGCGTTTTCGTTCTGAAATTTATTAATATCGATCACACTGTTTTCCACCAGCGCATTGTAAACATCATAAATAGGGATCCGTATCTGGCTGGCGTTTTTGATCCCTTCAAAGTCAAAGGTCTTGGATGCTTCAATCTTGGAAAGAAGAATACCTGCCACCCTTTGCTTTAAGATCTCATAAATACCGGACTGCCAGTCTGTGTCTATGGTGATCTGTACATCATTTCCTGCAATCGGAGCCACCCTTGTATTCTCATCAATCTTCAATACTTTTCCAAGATTATCAACCGAAACGGTCTCATGGCCATCTGTACCCTGCAAAGTCAGCTCCATATACTGTTCCAGACCGGCCTTTCCTATAATAGTATCACTGGAATAATCCGGATTCTGTTTGCGGAGTGATTCCAGCTCTTCAGCAGATGCCTTTCCTGTATAACCAAGGATAGGTCCCATGCTTTCTTCGTCAACATATTTACGTATGGAGTCATCCACTACTTCGATTCCCTGAAAGGAAGTTTTGTTTTCCATGATAGCGGCTACCGATTCTTCACTTACATTTGTTGCAATGGTAACCGGCATATATTTCTTATAGCTGTTTGTATTCAGTTCATAACGGATAATGGCAATCTCAAGGATCTCCTCTTTTGTCAGCTGGGAAGGCAGCCCATGGGAAGATAACTCTTCTTCTGTATAGGCATTGTCTCCTTCAAGAACAATGGAGAATCCTCCACTTTTAGCCCCACCAAGAAATGCCACCATATCTGCTGCTGTGGCATTTTTTTCTTCTTCTGTAAGGTCATCGATCAGCGGATGACCATAAATATCTGCTTTAAAACGGTTTAAAGTAAAGCCTTCATCTACATCAAAGGCATATTGTCCATTCTCATCTATATAGATATGGAAACTGCTGGACAGACTGTCTCCGTTTTTCTTAAGGATTTTCAGTACCTGATAGGCGATGCCGTTCAGGGTAAGGTTCTTTTCCCTGGTGGTATTATATGTGCCATTATCCTCAAAAGTAAGGGAATAAGACAGGACATTGGAAGCGATGATCTCCCCGTTTCTGTCCAATATATTGCCACGAGTACTTTTTAAAACACGGTTTTTGGTGGTTCTTGTCTGAAACTTATTGATATAATCTTCTCCCTGAATGATCTGCAGGTCAAAAAGCCTGCGGACCAGGATGCAGCCCATAAAAATAAATACCAGGGCCAATACGGTTGTTCTTTTTATGCTTATTTTTTTGAAAAATCGTTTTATTTTATTACCCACATTGACTCACTTTCTTTCCTTGCAATATCCATAAATCGATAATTGATAAAACGGAATACCCTGTATACGATCAGGGTCAAAAATACGGTATAGGCTGCTTCCGGCAAAATGATCCGGAACAGATAGGTATGAAGTCCCAGCCTGCCCCTAAGAAGGAATTGCAGGCCATAAACAGCAAAATTATAAAGAATATCTCCCACAGCAGCCAGCACCATAGGTACCTTAATATCATCATCATAATAGATTCTGTGGGCATACCCGCTGAAAAAACCAATATACATATAGATCAGTGCATAAAACCCGAATAAGGATCCATAAAAAAGATCCACCAGCAGTCCGGAGAAAAATCCGGTCCACAAGCCCATTTTCCGTCCACGCATAAGTCCCATGGAAACGGTAAGGATCAGCATCAGATTAGGGGTAATGGATCCAATGGATATCAGATTCAGAATGGTACACTGCAATAAAAAGCATATAATGATGGTAATAAACCATACAATCTTACTCTTCACTGGAAGCCTCCTGCTGTATGGAATCCTGTTTGTTTACTGTGATCACAAAAACATCCTTAAGATGCTGGAAATCTACAGGTGTAACAATCGTGCCTGTCTTTGTCAGATTGTTGCTGTCCTGCTCCACATCATTTACATAGCCAATAAAAAGACCTTCAACGTATTTCTCACTGATGTTAGAGGTAACGATCCGCTCTCCGGCAGTAACTTTATTTTCCTGATCGTAAAGCTGTTCAAAACGAAGCTTACCTTCATCGATCAGCTCCAGGTCACCGGTAATAACACAATTATCAGATGTGCTGACAGTCATGGCACTTACACTGCTGCTGTCATCAATGATAGAACGTACCGTAGCCCATCCGGGGCCCACTTCTGTTACGATCCCAACCAGCCCCTTTCCTGCGATCACATTATTATCTACACGGATCCCGTCATTGGAGCCTTTATTGATCATAAACGTATCGTACCAGTTCCCAGGATCCTTGGAAATGATCCTGGCAGCAACCTTGGGATAATCTGCATATTCTGCATCAAGCTTATACAATTCCCGCAAACGGAGAAGTTCTCCCTGATCCTGGATCAGCTTGTTGTTCTGCTGAGTCAGGTTATCGATCTGGCTTTGAAGCTCTTCATTTGCACTGATCAGATCCTGCTTGTCCTTCAGGCTTTGTCTTGTGACAGACAAAAGCTGCCCGATCCTGTTAATGCTTTTCTCAAAGGGAACCACCACAAGTCCTGCTGCTTCCTGTAAAGGAGCTGTGGCAGCACCGGATGCAAATGTGGCTACAATGCAGCTTACGCAAAACAAGGTCATAACTGCAAGCAGATGTTTACTTTTCAGATTGATCCGAAAATGGATTTTCCTTTTCAGGTTTTTCATTTACTATATATCCCCTAAATTACAATTTTCTCTGTTTAATGGGCTGTGCCCATTTACGAAGTTCTCTGTTCTTCATGATTTTTTCAAGACCTGTCACTGCTGAATTCTCATACAGAGGTGACAGATTGAAAGCAAATCCGGTATAGCTGGCAAGATACTGGTCTATGTATGGAACCCTGGTGCTGCCGCCTGTAAGGTAAATACCCTCTTTTGCCACATGATAAGTAATCTGGGGCGGAGTACGCTCAAGAAATGTTTTCATTTCAGCAGCTATCTCGTTCACACAGTTCATGATCCCGTCATTTACCACATAGGCAGAGATGATCTCTTCCCTTGGAAGCCCGGAAACACTGTCGATCCCAACTACTTTCCTGGCTTCTTTACGTTGATCCGAAAGACGTCCCATAACAATCTTCAGACGCTTGCCTGTACGTGTACCGATCTGAAGGTTATACCGCTTGCGCACTTCACTGCAAATAGCTTCATTCATCTGCCTGCCTCCAATTGGGATCTTACGGCTGATAATGATCTTGCCCCCGGTAATAATAGAAAAACGGGTCGTCTGGGCACCAATGTTTACGATCATACTGCCCTCATTCTTCTCAATATCAACCCCCATGGCAATAGCGTCTGCAATGGGGCTTTCTACCATATAAACCCGGTTTTTACGAAGCCAATGCCCGTTTGCTACCTGGTAATAGGCTCTTTTTTCAATGGCCGTCATATCCAGCGGAACGGCAAAATACATTACTGATCCAATCCCAAGGATCTTATCGATCCTGCGCATCATACTATATAATACGATCTCCTGCAATTCCAGGTTGGCAATCATACCAAAAGACATAGGGGAAGTTACGGAAATACCCACAGGTGCTTTCTCAAACATCTCATATGCTTCATTACCAACAGCAATGATCCTGCGTCCTTTGGATGCGATCATATTTTTCTCTAAATAACTTTTATTTCTGATCAGAGAATATACCTTTACAGAACTGCTGCCAAGGTCTATTCCGTATGTTTTTTCAAAAAGCATGCATCTGCCCCTTTATCACAAAACTATTCCATCATTCCATTTTCTCTAAGGCTGGTGTATGTATGATCCCCGATAATAATATGATCCAGCAGAGTAATACCAAGCATTTCCCCGGCACGGAGAATACGCTGTGTTGTCTGTATATCTCCTGCACTTGGCTCTGTTACCCCACTTGGGTGGTTATGTACAAGCACAATACAGGTGGCATGATATTTAAGGGCAGCAAGATATACCTCCCTGGGGGTGATCAAAGTGCTGTTCACTGTACCCTTGGATAAAATCTCCTCTCCCAGAAGATGGCTGCGCGTATCAAACATCATGCACAGAAGCAGCTCCTGTTCTTCGTGTCTGAGCTGCTCCATATAATACTTTGCAATTGTATCCGGGCTATTCAGTGAGAGCTGTGGTCTTGCTGCCTCCCGTGCCATCCGCTTGGATAATTCCCCGATACATTTCAGCTGGATGGCTTTTACCTTGCCAATGCCGTTTATTTTCATCAGTTCCGGAAGGGACATATGCAGGATCCCAAGTAGTCCGGGAAATGAAGTCTTCTCTGTATGATTCAGTATTTCGTGTGCAAGCGTAAGCGAACTTGCGTCTTTAGTGCCGCTGCGCAGAATCACTGCCAGCAGCTCACTGTCGCTTAGAATCCCAGGGCCATCCTTCAGGCACTTCTCATATGGGCGCTGAGAGGGCGGCAGATCCATCATCCTGTAAGGTCTGCCCTGTGCCGGTAATGTGTGGATTTGATCTGATTTTTTCATATGATTCCTTAGCTTCTGGAATACGAAACCCATTTTAGCATAAAAACAGGGGGATGTACACTCTCTGAAAAAATTTAATTTCTTTTTTATAAAGAGTATGGAAGCTTATAATGAATACACAAGCCTGCAGATATGCCATACCTGCAGGCTTGCTCTTAACAGATCCTGTATAAAATCTTTTCAGTTTTTCCTTTCTTTTCTCCACTCTGGATCAACTGTCCTGTTTGTGTATCATACCAGTACAGCCCGGTCCATGCCCATGAAAACATGGTAAGAACAAGGCTTACCTTATAACAGGAATAGGCACTTCCATTCACTATGATCTGCTCTATACCCAGCTTTTTGGCTGCAAATTCACCAAGGCTCATGGCTCCCCGATTGTTGCCTGTACCGATAGAATACAGCAGGATTTCATTTTCACTGGATTTAAGAAATGCAGGAAGAGCCATTTCCATCATCTGATACCACAGGCCGTCTTCGATACGGAATCGTTTGTCCTGCTCTTTGCCTTTAAAAGTGCCTGTCATATGAATAAAACTGCTCTCTTTGACTGCTTTTAAGAAGGTATGATCAGAAGAACGTGTATATTCCCAGGAAATAAGAGAAAGGTTCCTGTCTGCCTGACAGATCTCTTCAGACCAAAGAATACCCTCCCTGGTAATCCTCTGTACGATCTTTCCAGAGGAATTATACCCGGAAACATCCAGAACCTTCTCTTCCTTTCCATCTGTGCTTTTCAATCGGATCTGGTTCACAGATGTTGGATAATGAAATTCAGGGATATCATAGCTTTGGATCACATTCTGGGAATATACGATCTTTCCTTTGCAGAAAACCTGATGGATAAATTGGATATTGGAAATATCCTGGGATGGATCCTGGTCAAGAAGGATCAGATCTGCTTCCATGCCTTCTTTAACAAAACCTTTCCGGTCTTCAATCCCCAGATGCCGGGCTGCATTGCCAGTTGCAAGTGTGATGGCTTCCATAGGGGTTAAACCTGCTTCCACATAATAGGCAAGCTCCTTATGCTCCACATCGCCGCCCATCATTTCCAGCATATTGTCAGTACCCATGGCGATAGGGATTCCTGCGTCATAAAGTACTTTCAGATTATGAAGGCTGTTTGTCAAACGTGCTGGATCTTTTTCATAGGTCATAGCATTTACAGTAGGTACAAAATGTGCACCGCTTTCTTTCCAAAGGCGGATCAGGTCATCATCCGGTTCCAGAGTCTCATCCAGAACGCCATGTTCAATGCCATAAATCCCTGCTTTCAGCAACTGTCGTACATCTTCTTTGTAAAATACATGGGCAGTGGTCTTCAGACCGTTTTCCTTGCCTTCACGGATGATCTGCTCCATAAGCTCTTTCTTGATCTTGGCAATAGGGATCCTTTTATCAAAATACCAGTAATCGCCTCCCTGATACGTGAATTTCAGAAAATCCACATTGGCCTTTTTTAGTTCCAAGATTCCTTCATGCACCTGCTCTGGTGTGGTAACTTCAATGGCCATTTCCTTACGGATCCAAGGATTATCTCCTCCCAGTGTATTGGCAGGATGTCCATCCGGAGCAGTGAAGTTAGGACCTACGATCAGCAGCTCCGGACCTTCCAGCCTTCCGGAACGAAGCTGTTCACGAAGCTGATAGATGAAATGTCTGGGAGCACACAAATCTTTAATGGTAGTGATTCCGTATGGAAATACCTTTTCCTGGAAGATCCTGGGCACTTCGTCCTTAAGAAATGCCATACTGTCTGCTTCACAACGGTTATTCAGCCCCTGAATATGCACATGACAGTCAATAAGGCCTGGCATCAAGGTCTTACCCTTGCCCTGGATCACCTGTGCACCCGGAATGGCCAGCGGATCAGAAGAAATATAACAGCCCCTAAAACCATCTGGATCACGCCAATCAGCGGAATCCCAAATATCTTCGGCATACCTGTTTCTCCTTCCTTTACACAGATATCCGAATTTACTGTTATTTTCCGAATATCTGTTCAAAATATGATGCAAACATTTCTTTTGGTGGAATTGCCATTCCTTGTTTGTCATCCCCCAGGATCAGAAGTGTATCTCCGGGCTTGATTACTTGTGTCAAGAGTTTTTATCAGCATCACTGGAAGGAATAGAATACTTCCGTGCAATTGCCTCTGCTACTTTCAGTCCATCCATAGCAGCAGAAGTGATCCCCCCTGCATAACCTGCACCTTCACCGCAGGGATAAATTCCTTTTTTGCTTCCTTCCAACTCCTTATCCCGGACAATCCTTACCGGGGATGAAGTACGGCTTTCTATTCCACACAAAAGAGCATCCGGTCTGTCAAATCCGGGCAGCCTTTTACCAAATGCCAGAATCCCTTCTTCTATAGAATCTCCGATTTCTTCAGGAAGAATCTTTCGTACATCTGTAAGTGTATAAGCACCGCAGATGCAAGGCTTGACCTGACCAAAGGAGGTGCTTTCCTGATGCTTCTGATAATCCTCAAACAACTGTACCGGCACTTTTCCCTTCCCTGCTTCCCAGGCTTTACGCTCCAGATCACGCTGAAACCGGATTCCTGCCATAGGATCATTTCCGGGAAAATCATCGGGTGAAACAGTTACGATAATAGCACTGTTGGCATTTTCACTGTCCCTGGCCTGATAACTCATACCATTTACCGCCAGCATCTGCTCTTCTGAAGAGGCATTCACCACATATCCGCCTGGACACATACAAAAAGAATAAACGCCCCTTTGATTGTCACAGGTATGGGTCACTTTATAGCTGGCAGGCCCAAGTATAGGATTCTCGGCTTCCCCATAAAGAGCCTGATTGATCATAGACTGGGGATGCTGGATCCGAAGTCCTACAGCAAAGGATTTGGATTCCATGTAAAGTTCTTTTTCATAAAGCATCCCAAAAGTATCTCTGGCGCTGTGGCCGATTGCAAGGACACAGATTTGTGCAGGAATCACTTCCTGATCATTGACCTTTACTGCCTGCAGCTTATCCTGTTCAAAAATCAGATCCGTTACCTTTGCATTGAACCGCACGGTTCCACCCATTTCCTGGATCTGATTCCGGAGATTTTCTACAATTCCAACCAGCATGTCTGTGCCTAAATGAGGCTTTTGCTGGTAAAGGATCTCCTCTCCTGCTCCTGCTTCCACAAATCGCTTCAGTACCTCCTGGTTACGGCCAAAGGTATCTTTTACAAGGGTATTTAGTTTGCCATCAGAAAAAGTACCTGCACCGCCTTCTCCAAACTGAACATTGGAGTCAGGATCAAGTACGCCGTTTTTCCAGAATGCTTCAACCTTTTGCTGACGCAGGTATGCTTCCTCACCCCGTTCCAGCAGCAAAGGTGCAAAACCTGCTTTCGCAAGATACCAGGCGCACATCAGCCCTGCAGGACCGCTTCCAACTATGACAGGTCTGGAGTGTAATGGGGCTGGCCCAGGCTTAGGAAAACAATAGGCCTTTTCGTTGGTTAACGTAATGTTTTTATCGTGAACTTTTTTTAATATACGGTTTTCATTATCTGTTTTTACATCTATGGTATAAACAAATTTTTTGTCTTCTTTATGTCTTGCATCCAAAGACTGTCTTCTGATCTGATAGGTAAAATGCTGATTTTGAAGATACAAGGCTTTTTGTATTTTCTTTTCCAGGGCTGCTGTGGTATGCCCGATGGGAAGCTTTAGCTGATTGATTCTGATCATATGTTTTCTCCCTGCTTATAAGAACTACCTGTTACTCCTGCACTGTGAAGTCCTGCACAGGCACCGCTGGACCAGGCCCATTGAAGATTATAGCCGCCGCAGGTGCCATCCACATCCATCAGCTCCCCTGCAAAATACAGTCCGGGACATAGCCTGGACTCCATAGTATGTGGATCGATTTCACTGGTATCAACACCGCCGGAGCATACCTGGGCCTGTTCATAGGGCAGGTATCCACACACTTCCAAGGGAAAGCGTTTTAATAAACAGGGCAGTTCTATATGACGTTTTTTTGAATAATTACAGATTACTTTGTTAAGCTTTTCAGGAAAAAGGCCGATCAGAAGTTCTCTTTCATTTTTTTGTGGACACCTTTTTTTTCGATTTTCCCAGAAACGATCCAGATCGGAAGTGTGGATTTCAGGCATAAAATCAATGCTAAGTGACACTTTTTCCTTGTTATAAAGGCTGCGGATCCCATATCGGCTGATCTGAAAAACCGGGATCCCGGAAATGCCATATTCAGTAAGCTGGACTTCTCCTTCTGCCCTATGCCTGGGGCTTCCATCAATTAGAAGAGTCACATTTGCCTGTGTCCGCACTCCTGCCCATCCGGAAAAATAGCTGCCGCTGCATTTGAAGGCTGTAAGTGCAGGCAGGGGCTTGATGATCTTATGTCCAAGTGCTGCTGCAAGCTGATAACAGCTGCCGTCAGAACCGGCAATCGCTGATGCACTGGAACCTCCGGAAAGGATCACCGCATCTGCTTCATAATGCCAGGTTTTTGTCAAAACGGTCCATTTGCCCTTTTTCTGATGCAGTTCTGTAGCCTTTTCATTTGTTTTTATTTTCACTCCCAGCCGGACAGCTTCCATGCATAGAAGTTCTGTCACACTTGATGCCTGACCGCTGCGAGGATAAATATAATTGTTTTTATTTACCGGGCAAAGACCCAGCTCTGTGAAGAAATCTAAAGTATCAGAAACAGAAAATGCTTTCCTGGCAAAAGATGAAAATTCCGGATCTGAGCCACGGTAATCCTCTGGCTTCTGGCTCAAGTTTGTAAGATTACATTTTCCATTTCCTGTAGCGGAAAGTTTCTTTCCTGGCTTATCATTTTGTTCCAGCACTGTAACACGGGCACCGGCCCTGGCAGCCATCACAGAGGCTATTAAACCGGAAGCACCGCCGCCTACAATTATCACATCTGACATAATATTCCTCAGCTATTATTGACAGATACCAGGAGCAAATGACTTTGATCCTGGTATCGCATTATTAATAATTTAATTTAAAGAAACAAGCTTTGCATCCACAAGCTTCTGAAGAGACATCATCACTCCTAGCTTTGCATGCTCCCAGGTAAGACCTCCCTGGAAATATACGGCATATGGCGGTTTTAATGGACCGTCTGCAGACAGCTCAATAGAAGAACCCTGGACAAAGGCACCTGCTGCCATGATCACCTGGCTGTCATAGCCTGGCATATCCCATGGTTCAGGGGAAACATAGCTGTCTACCGGTGCAGCAGCCTGGATCCCCTGGCAAAAAGCGATCAGACCTTCCGGTGTTCCTAAAGTAACAGCCTGGATAATGTCCTGTCTGGGTTCTTTGGAATCCGGAACAACCGGAAAACCAAGCCGTTCATAAATATTGGCAGCAAACACAGCACCTTTTAATGCACCTTTTGTTACCATCGGTGCCAGGAAAAATCCCTGGTAAAATGACCGGTTTACTCCTAAGGTAGCACCTACCTCCATGCCAAGGCCAGGACATGTCATACGGTAAGAAGCATTTTCCACACATTCCTTTGTACCTGCAATATAACCGCCGATAGGCGCAAGTCCGCCGCCTGGGTTCTTGATCAGGGAACCCACCATCATATCTGCCCCTACATCACTTGGCTCAATGGTATCTACAAATTCACCATAACAGTTGTCTACCATACAGATTGCATCCGGTTTTATGGATTTTACAAAAGCGATCAGTTCTCCGATCTGCTTTACAGAAAAAGAAGGTCTTGTCTGATATCCTTTGGAGCGCTGGATCGCAACAAGCTTTGTTTTTTCGTTAATAGACTTACGGATATTTTCATAATCAAAGGTACCATCCGGCAAAAGATCTACCTGACGGTAAGATACCCCGTATTCCTTCAGTGAGCCTTTGGAAGGACGGATCCCGATCACTTCCTCCAATGTATCATATGGTTTTCCGGCCGGGGCTAAAAGCTCATCTCCGGGCCGAAGATTTCCAAAAAGGGCAATTGCCAGAGCATGAGTACCACAGGCGATCTGTGGCCGTACAAGGGCTGCTTCTGTATGAAAAGTATCAGCATATACCTTTTCCAGTGTATCCCGCCCATGATCGTTATAACCATAACCTGAGGAAGAACCAAAGCATTCTTCACTTACTTTATTTTTCTGCATGGCCAGAAGCACTTTCATCTGGTTATATTCTGCTGTTTTATCAAACTGTATAAAACGTTCTTTTAAACTTTCTTCTATTTCGTGGCAAAAATCATAAACTCTGGAAGAAATCCCCAGCTGTTCATAAAGCTCTTTCATAATATTCCTCTTTCTTTACAGCATGAAAGCATGTAATTTAATATTTCCTGGTCATTATAAGCAAATTGATCCTTGTTGACCCAGATCACATCCTGTTCTCTGCGGAACCAGGTCAACTGTCTTTTGGCAAAATGCCTTGTATCTCTTTTCAGAATACATAATGCTTCATCTAATGGATATTCACCTTCAAGGTATGCAAGGATTTCTTTATATCCAAGCCCCTGCATGGAAACCATTCCCTTATGGCAGCCCATTTTCTGAAGGTTTTCCACTTCTTTTACAAGTCCGTTTGCAAGCATTTCGTCTACGCGGGCATCAATCCGCTGATACAAAAGCTCTCTTGGCGCATTCAATACAAAATACGCCAGATTGTACGGGCTGCTCCTCTCTTTTTGCTCCTGATTATGGCTGGAGATAGGAGTTTTATTCTGATGATAAAATTCCAGTGCCCGGATGACCCGTTTTACGTTATTTTCATGGATCTCTTCTGCGCTTACAGGGTCTACTTCTTTCAGCATCTGGTGCAGATAATGACTGCCTTTTTCCTGTACCATCTGCTCCAGTTCTTTGCGATAATCGTATTCACACTGTGCCTGGGTAAAATCAATATCTCTTGTAACTGCCTGGATGTAAAATCCGGTTCCACCTACCAAAATAGGAATATGTCCATTTGCATAAATCTGAGACACGGCTTCTTTTGCCATCTGTTGAAATTTTACAATATGAAATTCTTCATCCGGTTCCAGTACATCTACCAGGTAATGGGGCACACCATCCATTTCGCTGGGAGTGATTTTGGCAGAGCCGATATCCATATGCCGATACACCTGCATAGAATCTGCGGAAATGATCTCACCGCCGATTGCCTTGGCAAGGGCGATGGACAATTTTGTTTTTCCTACAGCAGTAGGGCCGGTTAAAACCAGTAAAGGCTGCTTCATTATATGATCCTCTTAAATTTCTTTTCTATCTCTGTTTTTGTCATGGAAATGATGGTTGGCCGGCCATGAGGACAATGATAAGGATTGTTAAGAGTCAGCAGCTGGTCGATCAGCTGGTCAGCCTCCTGGAAGGACAGTTTGTTATTTCCTTTCACTGCTGATTTGCAGGCCATAGTAGCTAGCCTTGCTGCAAAAATATTCAATGCATCCTTTTCCCCTTCTCCTGCCAGGTTATCTAGCATTTCCAGGAAAAGATCTTCCTCGGAAAATCCGTACAGGTCTGCCGGTACTGCGCTGATACTATATTCACGGCCGCCAAAGGGCTCGATCTCAAATCCTGCTTTTTCAAAAAACTCCCGGTTTGCCAAAAGACTTGCTTCCTCTTCCAGACTAAGGCTTACGATCAGCGGAGGGCTAAGATATTGGGAATGTGTTTCCTGTTCTTTAAATTGTTTTACAAAACGTTCGTAATTTACTTTTTCATGGGCGGCGTGCTGGTCAATGATGAAAAAACGATCATCAAATTCTACCAGCCAATAGGTTTCAAACAGCTGGCCGATCAGCCGGTGACGACTTCTGGATTCAGGTGCCAACAGTTTTTCCTCAAACAACTCCAGTTGTTTAGGAGCCTCCTGCTCTTGCTTTAGGATTTCCGACTCCAATGTTTTGTGGGCTGAAATATTTATGGCTGAATCAGATATTTCCTGCGTTTTCAGTTTTTGCGTTTTGGATTCCTGTATTTTCGGCTCCTGCTTGTCAATAGGATCGGTTGTATTTGCAGATGATTCTTCTTTATGAAGATTTCCGCTGAAAAGAGCTTCTTCTGCCTTTGTAAATGTGTTGCTTTTATAAACCGGAAGTTCTTCATAAAGTCGATCCTTCTGAACAACCGGATGTATATTTTGCTGCATCTGAGTCAGCCTTTTTGTTTCAAAGGGCTCAGGAATGTCTTTTCGTTCTACGATTGTTTTTGCTTTGGCAGCAGTTTCCTCAGGACCTGGTGAGACCTTTGGGATCATTTCCCTGTGAGTCAGTACATTTCTCACTGCTTCATAAATGCAATCATATACTTCAGGTCCTCTTGCAAAACGGACTTCCATTTTCCTTGGATGAACATTAACATCCAGATCATTTCCTGTCATCTGGATATGAAGAGAGACAAATGGAAATTTGTGCTGCATAAGAAAGCCTTTATAAGCATCTTCTATTGCTTTTGCAATAATATTATTTTTTACATATCTGCCATTAATATAATAATTTTCAAAAGAACGGGTGCCTCTGGATATTTCAGGCTTTCCCACATATCCCTGGATCTTCAGAAAATCATTTTCGTAAGATACCTCTAAAAGCGCCCGGGCAATATCCCGTCCATAAACATTATAGATCACATCTTTAACATTATAATTTCCAGAAGTATGCAGCTTAACCTGTTTATTCTGAATATACTTAAATGAGATCTCCGGGTGGGAAAGTGCCAGCTGCTCCATTAATGAAGAAATGTAATTTCCTTCTGCTGCATCGGATTTCAGGAATTTGCTTCTGGCAGGGGTATTATAAAACAGATTTCTTACAAGAAATGTAGTACCTTCCGGAGCACCCATTTCTTCCATAGATTGCTCTGCCCCTCCTTCGATCACATAACGGACTCCGCTTAATGCAGACGGAGTTTTTGTGATCAGTTCCACCTGAGAAACTGCTGCAATACTGGAAAGAGCCTCTCCACGGAATCCGAGAGAGGCAATGTTTTCCAGATCTTCTACTTTTTCAATTTTGCTGGTGGCATGACTTAAAAACGCAACCGGAACCTGATCTGCTTCCATGCCGCTTCCATTGTCTGTGATGCGGATCAGCCGTTTCCCACCGTCTGCAATCTCAACCGTCACAGCAGTAGCACCTGCATCAATGGCATTTTCTACAAGCTCCTTTACTACGGAAGAAGGGCGCTCCACCACTTCTCCGGCTGCGATCTTATCTATGGTATGTTTATCTAAAACTGCTATTTTTCTCAATATTTATCACCATCTGTTCTTGATCTTGTTCTGAAGATTGTAAAGTGTATTCAACGCTTCCATAGGAGTCAGATTTCCGATGTCTATGGATTTTAATTCCTCAATGATATCATTATCCTGTACTGTATCAAATAAAGACATTTGTGCCATATCTACCTGATCATAAACAACTTTCTGTTTTTTCTTTGGGGCTGTAAGATCCTTTACTGCGGCTGTAATATCTGCATCGCTTAATTCTTCTACCAGTTCTTTAGCACGCTGGATCACAGGCTCCGGTACGCCGGCAAGCTTGGCTACCTGGATACCATAACTTTTATCAGCTCCCCCTTTTACGATCTTTCGGAGGAATACAATATCATCCCCCTTTTCTTTGACTGCAATACAGTAATTATTCACACCTGAGATCTTGCCTTCCAGTTCGGTAAGCTCATGGTAATGAGTAGCAAACAGCGTTTTTGCACCGCACAGTTTTGTATTGCTGATATGCTCGATCACAGCCCAGGCAATTGCCAGCCCATCAAAGGTGCTGGTTCCTCTTCCAATCTCATCCAGGATCAGCAAACTCTTGGAGGTTGCATTCCGCAGGATATTAGCAACCTCTGTCATCTCTACCATAAAGGTACTTTGACCGCTGGCCAGGTCATCAGAAGCCCCCACTCTGGTAAATATCCGGTCAACAATCCCGATGGAGGCTTTCTGAGCTGGAACAAAGCAGCCAATCTGTGCCATCAGCACGATCAGTGCAGTCTGTCTCATATAAGTAGATTTACCCGCCATATTGGGGCCGGTAATAATGGAGATCCTCTTTTTATGATTGTCCAGGAAAGTATCATTGGCAATAAACATGTCATTTTCAATCACACGTTCCACCACTGGATGGCGTCCGTTTTTAATGTCAATGATCCCATTTTCGCTTACCTTGGGGCGCACATAATTATTCCGTTCTGCTACAAGTGCAAGAGATGCAAAAACATCCAGGGCGGCTACAGCCTTGGCAGTACGCTGGATACGTACCACTTCATTTCCAACTTTATCCCTTACATCAGAAAACAGCTGGTATTCCAAAGCATAAAGCTTGTCCTCTGCACCAAGGATCACATCTTCCAGGTCTTTTAATTCCTGTGTAATGTAGCGCTCGGCATTTACCAGGGTCTGTTTGCGGATGTAATTCTCAGGCACAAGTTCTTTAAAGGTATTGGTTACTTCCAGAGAATATCCGAATACTCGGTTATATTTGATCTTTAAGGATTTGATCCCGGTACGCTCCCGCTCTCTTGCTTCCAGTTCTCCCAGCCATTTCTTGCCATCTGTACGGGCTGTGCGGAATTTATCTACATCCGGATTATATCCTTCCCGGATGATGCCGCCTTCCTTCTGGGCAAGTGGTGGATCTTCGATAATGGCACTTTTGATCAGGCCTGTTACATCTTCCAGATCATCCATATCTTCGTAAATCCTCTTTATGATAGGAGCATCAAAATCCTTCAGAATCTGCCTGATATAGGGGATCATCTCCAAAGAGGATGCAAAGGCTACCAGATCTCTGGGATTTGCTGATTTATAACTGATCCGGCTGATCAGTCGTTCAAGATCATAAATTGGATTAAGGTATTCACGGATCTCATCACGCAGCATAGGCTTTTCTTTCAGCTCTTCCACTGCCATAAGCCGGTTGTTGATCTCATCTACATCGATCAGCGGCTGCTCCACATAAGAGCGAAGCGTCCTTGCCCCCATAGCTGTCCGGGTTTTGTCCAGTACCCATAAAAGGGATCCCCGCTTCTGTTTTTCACGCAGGGTTTCCACAAGCTCCAGATTGCGGCGGCTGGAACTGTCGATCAGCATATATTTCTCAGCAGTGTAGGGATGAATACTGGTCATTTGGGATAAAGCTGTCTTCTGTGTTTCTTTCAGATAAAGAAAAAGCGAACCAGCGGCAATGACGCCGCTTTCATAATCTGCGATTCCAAGGCCATCCAGCGTATTCACGTGAAAATGATCCTTTAATACGCGTTTACAGGATTCATCGTCAAAATACCATGAATCCAGAGAAAAAATACAGATTCCCAGTCGATTCTTCAGGTCATCTGTATCTATTCCGCTCATATAAAATGCATCGTTACAGATGATCTCAGCAGGTACAAATTTATTGATTTCATCCAACAGCTTCTGAGGCTTATCTACTTCTGTGAGGAAACAGTCGCCGGTAGTAACATCTGCAATAGCACAGCCAAAATGGTCTTCAATAGAAACAATAGACATAAGATAATTATTCTTTGTTTCATCCAAGGCCTGTGCATCCAGTGTAGTGCCAGGTGTAACGATCCGTATTACTGCACGCTTTACCAGTCCTTTGGCAAGCTTTGGATCTTCCACCTGTTCGCAGATGGCCACTTTATGTCCACGCTCGATCAGACGGTTTATGTAGGTTTCTGCTGCATGAAAGGGAATCCCGCACATAGGTGCCCGTTCTTCCAGTCCGCAGTCCTTTCCGGTGAGGGTTAGTTCCAGTTCCTTTGAAACCATTATGGCATCATCAAAGAACATTTCGTAAAAATCTCCCAATCTGTAAAAAAGGACACAGTCCTTGTACTCTTCCTTAGTTTTACAGTACTCACGCATCATTGGCGATAATATGGGAGTATTGGCCAAAACCCCTGTGTTTATGCGGGTTTTGGGCTTCTCTGAAGCTGTTTTGACCCATATATTACCCATATCTGTATTCGAACTGGTATTCTGGGTTGGTTTCTCTGTTGGCAATTTAATTTCCTCTTTCTGTATAGTTTTCTGAGAACTTTGCATATTCCTTTTTCATAAATTCATCCTCAATATGGGTGTAATAATGCGTCATCCTAATATCTGCATGGCCTACTATTTTGGCAGTAGTTTCGGCTGGAATTCCTGACTGTATGCAACGTGTAATAAATGTGTGCCGGAACATGTGAAGATGAATATTTAATAGCACAGGCATTCTCTTTTCCAGTTCAGCAAGTTTTTTTTCATTTGCATTTATTTTATCCATGATTCTTCTACATTCTTTACTTGCATCGTTAGGCGTATATGCTTTGCCGTTGCAGGTGGTAAATATCAGATCTGGATACATCGTTAATAAACTGTTTTCTTCTCCCCAGTGCTTACATTGCTTTTTATCAGCCATTTGTTTTGATTTCCACATGAGAAGTGCTTCTGAAACTTGTTCTGACAAAGGAACATTTCTGCAGCTTTTGCTTTGTTTTGGGGTCGTTATTTGTATAACAAATTTATGTTCCGGAAGAGGATTCCCATCATTGTCATAATATATGGAAACCTGGTTCAGAGTTTTATTGATATGGATTAATTTATTATCAAAATCAATATCTGCCCATGTAAGAGCACAGGCCTCCCCGATGCGCATTCCTGTATGTATTAATAGATAAAATAGTTCATAATATCTTGTATCTTTACATGCCTTAAAAAAAGTTTCTGATTGAGTTACACTTATGCATTGCATATCTTTTTTAACATCATATGATGCCGGTGCATAATCCCTGGCAGGTAGTTTTATATCCTGGACTGGATTTGATGGTATCATTTTACTATCAAAAGCTTTTTGGAACATCAGTTTCAATATTGTAAGTGAATGAACGACAGTGGCGCGTTTATAGCCTTCATTCTGTAAACTTTTGATTACACTGAGAATATTATCAGGTTTTACCTCAATCATCTTGAAGTATCCAATATACTCCCTTAACCTTTCATATCCATTGACGTAATTGTTAATAGTAGTATTTTTCTTACTATGGATAACGTAAAGTTCCATCCATTTGTTGTACCACTGGGATACAGTTATACTGAGATCATAACCTGCGATTCCATAACTTTTGCCTTCCAAATATGCACTCCGTGTTTTTTTTAGCTTTTGAAGGTTTGTTGCATACAAAGATACATATTTTCCTGTGCCTTGATTGTATATTCGAGTTTCATATCTGCCATCTTTACGCTGGCGTATTCCTTTTCCTAATTCCTTTCCATTTATTCCTTTTCCCATGTTTTCTCCTAAAACACAACTCGACAGTATAATAACATGCCCCAAAAAGAGTTTCAAGACATGATTTTACAATCCAATATCTGCTGAACCGACTTTTTGTCGAACTACTATTTCTATGGCAGAAGTATTTGTATAGCCCTTATAACGCATAAATAGTCAAGACCACCCGCTATTGTTCTGATTTCCACCCACATTGTTTCTGATATTGAATATATCGCAACTCGTAATGCGATTATGAAAGCTGGAAAAAATTATTGATGTGGGAACGACAAACGAGTTGGTAAAACAAATCGCGGGTAAAGTATGAAGTTGTGTGGTTCCTGCTCATAAGATGATGGACTATGAAATGCGTCTGCGGATTATCAATCAGCGTGGCGAGGACAATAATCAAATATCTATCCGTTATCTTGCAGATCATTCTGAGGTAGAGGGTTCGATTCCTGCGGAACCGCGTTTGGAAGATTTGTATTTATGGCTGTTTCCACAAGAAGTACATGGATAAAATTACATAAAACATGCACAAAATACAATAGTTAGTCAAATGAATACCAGAGATTGATACAATTAATTTTCCAAGAATACTTATTCAAATAATTTTTTTGCCTTCTCCAGATTCATTTTTCCATTCACTTTCAAATAAATTTTTGTAATTTTAAGCGGCTCACCCATCTCACTGCAAAGCTCCTGCGCCTGTGATAAAGGAATATAGATATCTTCATTTTCCGTTACTGCAGTTACTTTACATGGAAGATAAACAGTTTGCTGTTCATTTTCTTCGTGCCCAGTCAAGGATACCGGATGATCTGCCGCGCCAGAAAGCTCTTTTGTATTTCCAGCAAGTGCATAAGAAATGGTTAGATTTTCTCCCATTTGCAGGAATTTTTCCTGTTGTTTTTTTGAAATGGAATGATCATTTGAGTCTTTCATGTTTTGCAATGATTTACTTCCAAGCAACAACACCGGTGTATTTCCTAAACCATTCTGCTCCGGATTTTCTCCAAACGCATTCAGATCTATTCCTAAAAAGGTGGCTGTTTCCGTATAATCTTCAATCTTGATGGTTACTGGAATTTCCACAACGGGCCATATCTCTTTTATCCCTTCTATTTTTTTTGCCTTTTTCAAAAAATCATCACCATAAGTAAGGTCTCCAAGGGAAACCAGTGCTGAGTATTGTTTTTTCCCGTCCTGTATTCCTGAAAAAAGCTTTATAAAGAAAAATAATGCCAATATCAGAAGAAAACCTACAAAACAGGTAAAACTGTCTATTCTATTCTTTTTCAATGGGCATCCACCTTTCTGGTTTCTTCCAGAAGTATGTTTTTCTTATGAAGCTTGCCCAAAAGAAGTAGAATCACAGAAACAAGCAGTACTGCAATAACTGCAATAACGGAATACCACCAGCTGTTTGTTTCTTCCTGGTCATCCTCTATTTTTAAAGACTGGATTTTAGCTTCTTTGATCTCAGACTCAAACTCTGTACTTTCCTTATAAGAATTGCCGGCTGCATCCTCATAAGTAAGAATCAGTTTTCCGGTAATCCTGTTGGGAAAAGAACCGTCATCATCTTCTAATTTTCCTTTTACATACACACGGAGACTTCCCTGTACTGCGGTTCCAGCTTCTAATGTTCCTAAAAAAGCGGACTCTTTTGGGTTCAATCCGTCTGCTTCTAGCCGGACACTTGCATTATATATTTTATCCCTTCCAAGATTCATTGCTTTCACCGGAATTTCTACCGTATCCATGGTATATAAAACTGAAGGAATATCAGAAGCTTCCAGTTTTGCACGCGCCTGCTGAGTGATCTGAAAGGACAGCGTTTCTGTACCTGCCGCTCCCGTCGCTTTTGAATCTTCGTAATCCAGAGAAAAAGAAACTGTTGCCTGACCTGGAGCACAGTCCTCTGCTATAGTAACCTTTTGCTTTAGGGTAATTGCTTCTCCTGGAGTCAGTCTCTGAACATAAAAAGAGTTTCTCTCGAATTCAATTCCCTTTGTATCCGCAGAAATAGAAATCTTTAGACCAAATACATTCTGGCTACGGCTTTTATTCCGAAATGTAAATGACATTTCTGTGACAGTGCCTGCTTTTAGATTTTGTCCGGAAAGATTGTTATCCTCTAAAAGAACCTGCGGTTTATGTAGTATTTTCTCACCAGACGAGCTGGCAGAAGAACCGCCTCCACTATACCCTCCAGCAGAATAATCCCCACTATCTATAACAGGATCTGTGATCTGTGTTCCATTATCTGTATCAGTATTTCCATTTTCTATTATGACATGGATTGTCTTCTTTTCGTCCTCAGCAGAAGCGTCTCCTGATATAAATTCATCCAGGTCAGAATTTTGATTTTCCGAATCCGTTTTTTCAGGAGTCTGTTCCTCAGTTCCCGGGATCTTCTCATCTGTAGGATTGTTTTTTTCCTCTTCAAAAGGCAATGTACTGTCTACATCAATATAAGAAGGCAATGTACTGTCTACATCAATATAAGAAGCTGACTGATCTGCTTCCAGACCAGACTCTCCCACAAAAGCAGCTTCCATATCCCCTGCATCTTCTGCAAAAACAGATGTCGGCAGAAGCATCATGAAACTTAATATTGCGAATGTGGTTTTCACAAATTTTTTTTCCATTTTCAGGCTGTCCTTTCTCTTAAAACTCCGCCATCCATCTCATATACGTGATCACATAAAATCCGGATATCCTCATCATTATGGCTTGCCAATAAAATGGTTTTTCCACCTGTCTTTAAATCAAGCAAAAGTTCCCTGATTTCTGCCACACCGTGTTTATCCAGACCGTTAAATGGTTCATCCAGAATCAGGAAGCGAGGATCTTCCATAATGGCCTGTGCAATCCCAAGGCGTTGCCGCATTCCAAGAGAGTACTTTCCAACCGGCTTTTTCATATCCGGATCCAGTCCTACTTTTTTTAGGACCAGGCGGATATCTGCCTTTGAAATCATTCTTTTCATATCTGCCAGTATTTCCAGGTTCTTTGCACCGGTATACTGAGTAAGAAAGCCAGGCGTCTCAATGATGACACCAAGGCTTTCTGGAAAATCTACATCACAACCGATTTCTTTTCCGAAAACACGGATGGTGCCTGTGGTAACAGGAAGGAATCCGCAGATACATTTCATAAGTACCGTTTTGCCAGAGCCATTATTTCCTACAACGCCGTAAACCTGTCCCACCTTTAAGGTAAGATTTACTTCTTTTAATACCAGATCTTCCCCGAACCTTTTGGTTACGTGTTCTATTTTCACACAGGTATTTTGAAATTCAGATTTCTTCCACTTTTCCATTTAAAACACCTCCAAAAATTCCCATTAACACCAATAAAAATAATAGCAGAAATAACCACAATCCCGCTTTATCCATTCCCCAGTTTCCATCTGCCATAATCCATTCCACTGGGTAAAACCAGATCTGGTCTTTGAAATAGCGTTCATGAAGTATAATTCCAAAATAATAGCTGACAAAAGGAATCCCATATGCCATATAAGCTGAATTCCATAAGGTACCACAGATTCCACCAAAAGTGCTTAGAATACTTCCGATCAGTCCCATCCTAAGACCTTTCATAAACAGCTCCAGAAACTGTTCCTTTGGAAAGCTGCCTTTTATTTCCATAGGATAAAATATAACAAAATTAACAAGAAGTATGGTGCTTATAGCAAATATCCAGACTAAAAATCCAGATGTCATAACAGAAAAGACTTTTCCTTCCACATATAGCCTGCGGTTTGTCCTGGGAAATGCAGCTTTTAAAAATCCACTTTTATACTCCTGTAAAAAAGAATCACTCCACGGCAGTACCGCAGCTACAGGGATGGCAAAAGATACCATCTGGCTTTTCAATGAACCATCCAGCAGGCTGATAAAAGTTCCACATGTTAATGCTTTTTTCAAACTTGGATAAGTCTGACCTGCTGCAATAGAAAAGCAGGCAATCAGCCATGCCGCCAGGAAACTCCTGCCAAAAAGCATACGTTTTGTTTCTACCCGCATAGATATTTCCCTTTCTGATTATGTTTTTTCTCCCAGAAATTCAAAGGGATATTTTTTCATCCTGCGAAGTGCCAGAACCATAAGAACAAATAAAATACCTGCAAAGAACATACAGGATTGCCAGATGGTCGGAAGTAATGGATCATAGCCAAGGTTATGTTTTCCATATACAGCCTGGTTCAAAGGACTGATCCAGCAGATCAGTACATTCACCTGATACATTTCATATTTTTCCTTATGCAAAATTGCGGCTACCACACTGGGTTCCAGTAAAAATCCAAATACACTATAAAGTAGTCCAAACACCATGCCTTTTGTTTTTCCTTTATAAAGATTTCCAACAAGGATCACAAAACCAAGTGTCAGGGAATAGCAGAATAACAGGAGAAAAACCTGCAGCATACAGCCATACGGAGAGATACTCTCCATGACTCTTACTGTAGAGGGGACCTGCAAGTTTTTCCCCAGTTCAGAATATCCGAGCATGGCAGCAGTCTCGCTCCACAGGTTGCCCGGATAACTGTCCTTCATACACAGTACAGATGTAAATAGCAGCATCAATACTGCATAAAGAGCAGTCACAAGAATAATATAAATAAACTGTCCCAAAAGCCATTTTTTCTTTGTTGTTCGAATTAACTGATATGGAGTAACTGGTGTCATCTTTGGCAGGTCTGAGAACAGCAGAAGCAACAGAAGAGAACTGAGCAGTACTGCTGTTCCATCCCCAAAGGTCCAAAGAAATGGCTCTACGGCCTGTACCGGTGTATCATAGTTTTCCATAACAACCGTGATTCTTCCAGTGAGAAGAAAGCTAAGTACAAATTCCAGAAGGAAGGTAAAAATGACTTTTGGATTTTGAAAATAGCCAAAGAAATTGTAATGTACAATTCCAAGTACCTGCTTCATATCAGTAGCCCAAATTCCTGTCTATAATACTGCCATCCACGGCGTTAATGGTAAGGAAGCTCCAGCTTGGATAGTCTGTGATGTCCGAGTAACTATTCCCATCATAGTCACCTTCCACTTTTCTGCTTCCAAAGAAATCCCAAACGGGAACCAGAAGACCTGTATGTGGATCTGTAGATGGTTCATAAATTCTGGCATAGCCCAGAACAATCCGGTCAATGTCATAAACTCTTGATTTTTCATATTCCATATTATCTGCATTGGTCACTACCATCATTTTTTCATATGTTTTCATAATCTCAGAAAATGGAAGAAGGTTTAAATTTTCTGTTTTTGTCTCTCCTATGGTATAAGGGTTTGAATAAGACATGCTTTCAATTCCATCTTTATCGACAAAGAAATAAAGACTTTCATAAGACCAGGTTTCCATAGTGCTGTCCATATCTTCCAAAGCACCGCCATCTGCCATTGTCTGAGTAATCGGAACACCGTTTATAGTACGTGTGTAATAAATCGCATATCCGCTTCCAAGATTACTTAAACTATTATCCTCTTCAAGACTATTGCACAATGCATAACTCCAGTCTGAAAACTGCAGATCTGTAATCCCCATTTTATCTACTTTTTCCTGTACCATTTTTTTGGCTTCATCTAATGAAATCCCAATGGACTCCTCAGTAGGTTTTTCTCCTTCACTGGAAGAAGTATACTCAGACCAGATCGTGTCCACAGGCAGCTTTTCCCCGCCAGATTTTGCCGTTTTTCGGATTTTGACAGATAAGGTATCGGATCCGTAGGAAGATGTCTTGTAAAAATATTCCGTTCCATCCGGCATCTGTGCAACACCGGAGAAGTCATTTTCCGCAGTACCATTTTCTGTCTCCTGGGAGCCTGCAACAGGTCTTCCTTCTACCAGAGTCTTCGTTTCCGGAGCAGACTCATATTCCTGCTCATACATCTCAATTTCTCCATAAATGTCATAAATATAATTTCCATCTTCATCTGTTCCATAGTTATAGGGATCCAGATTTCCGTTTGCTACATCTTCTTTTAGTTCATCCAACGTTTTTTTGATTTCATCCTTTGTCTGGGTATAATAGCTATCCGATGTATACAGCTTTGCCTCTGAGAAAAAGGCATCTGTAATACGGTCAAGAAGATCCTGTGTAACTTCTGCAGGCGTGACAGAAATTGCGGATATCTTTTCTACATCCGGTATTTCTACGGTGGCATCCGTGTTCACTACAAGTTTTGCACTGTCATCTGTAGTCTGACTTTTATAAGTTTCCGGAGCATTGAGCAGGTCTCGAATAGTTGTTCTTACCGCTGTGTTCTTATCCTTTGTATTTTCAGAAGAATCCTCCTTCACTATATCTACGCCTTCAGCTTCTGTATAAGCATCTTCTGCTTTGCTTCCTTTTGGTTTTACAAGGGAAGATTCCGGGGTCTGGGCACATCCTGTGAGCATTCCTATACAAAGTGTTAATCCTACAATTTTATTTATGTTTTTTCTCATGTTGAATAAATTCTCCTTCCTGTTTATGTCTACAAGTATAGCATCTTTCATTACACCAAATCTTCCGCAAGTTGTAACTGTTCTGTAAATTCCAATTATTTACCATAAAACAGATACGATCGTTCCTTTTCCCAGATGGCTTGTAATTTCCAGCTGAAATCCATGTATATCTGCAATTTTCTGGCATAGCGCAAGACCAAGCCCAACACTTCCCTTTACTCTGGAACGTGATTTATCGACCATATAAAAAGCTTCTGTTACTCTTTTCAGATCCTCCTCTGGAATTCCCTTCCCATAATCCTGAACAGATAAATGATTTTGGGTTGCCTCCAGTACGATTTTTGAATTCTCATCGGAAGCCTTGACTGCATTGTCAATAAAATTTGTCACTGCACTCATCATAAGGTCCGGATCAAATGTTTTTCTAAGCTCCTCTGGATTACAATGTATTTCAAGACAAATTTTTTTCTCCTGAAGCCTGTAAGTAACAAGTTTTTTTACATCTTCCAGAAATTGATTCATCTGAACTTCCACTGGAACAAATTCTGCTTCACCTGTTTCATATAATCCGGTAAGTTCCAGCATTTTCACAGAAAGTCTGGAAAGCCTTCGGCATTCATTTCTAATATAATCAAGTGCTATCTCCTGCCTCTTGGGAGATAGGCGTACCGTTAGAAGTGTATCTGCATATCCTATGATTGCGGTCATTGGGGTCTTTAATTCATGGGCCAAACTTCCAAGCAGCTGTCTCTGTGCCTTGTTTACGGAAGAAAGCTTTTCAATCTGCTCCCTTACTTTACCTGTCATAAGATTAAAGCTTTTCCCAACCTGTGCCAGTTCCGTTTTTCCTTCTGATGGCACTTTTATCTCATAATTTCCATTTGCCACAGAAACAGCCGCTTCTTTTAGCCTTGTGAGCGGTTCCATAATTTTCCGCAAAGTCAAAAACAGGAAAAAGCCAACAAACAGAACCAGAAACAGGGTAAACCCTCCTGCCTGATAAAACAGTGTCTGACTCTGTTTTTGTACACTGGTAATATCTTTGTAGGTGACAATCTGATAGTTCATGTCTGTAGAACTGTATCTGGAAAAATAAAAGAGCAAAAATACGTTGCCATTTGTTTTGCTGATCAGTGGTTTATCACAATAGATGTCATTTTCGAATCCACCATGTTTGTTTTTTGTTAGGTTTCTGATATTTTGCAAATCAAACTCATATTTTGTCCCATTATATTGTTCTTTTCCATCCTGATATAAAACGGCGCTGTCGTGGAATACCTGACGAAAAGCATAAATAATCATTTTTTCCCGGATTTTATCATCAGTGTCCTGTGTTTTACTTTTAATTCGCATTAGCAGGTTTTCAAACTTAGAAATATTTGTTTGAAACCTGCTATTTTCATAACTGTTGATATTCTGTATGCTCTGATTTTTCCACCTGTAAGTTGTATAGAAAAAGATTCCAGATGACAGCAGAAGCACCACGCAGATTACCTGTAAAAAAATTTTTGTAAATAGCTTCATAAATCCACCTCAAGTCGATAACCAATTCTGGGAATGGTTTGGATTTTATCCTGCCAGCTTAGTTTTTTTCTGATGCGTCCAACGTGTGCATCCACAGTTCTTGTTTCTCCGCAGAATTCCTCCTTCCACAGTTCCTGCAAGATCTGGCTTCTGGTAAGTGCTTTATTTGGGTTTTTTACGAACACCATAAGGCAGTTATATTCCATAGGTTTTAAATATATTTCTTCTCCATCTTTCGTAATTATGTGACTTACGGTATCAATTATGACATCGTCTATCTGAATCTGTTTCGGTGCCGTTCCATAACGATCTAATACTTTTTCCAAACGCACCATTACCTCCAGCATTTCAAAAGGTTTTACTATGTAATCCTCGGCTCCGTCTTTTAACCCTTTTACTTTACTTGTAACATCAGCCTTTGCCGTAAGAAATATAACCGGAATACCAAACTTTTTTAATTCCGGCAACAGGGTATAACCATCCTTTCCCGGAAGCATAATATCCACAAGTGCGCACTGAAATTCATGGTCCTGTGCGACTCCTTCACTTGCATCATTTCCATCCAGATAACCTACTGTTTCATAGCCGGCAGCTTCCAGATTCATACAAAGCAGATCATTGATTGCCATTTCATCTTCTATCACCAGTATTCTTGCTTTCATAATAATGTTCCTTTCATTTTACACAAATCCGATTATTTCTTTATTGTGCGTGATTTTTACTATTACAATTATACACTAGTTTCAGTACAGCGAACGTAACCAATTTGTAAAGAAAAAGGAATCAAGAACGCTCCATCTGGAAGTCGTTTTGATTCCTCAAATTCCACTACAATTTTGGTTTCATTTTGTAAATCAATGTTAATATCATCTGCTGCTGGAGCCACCAGGTTTTCTGATGCTGGTTTTATAGTGTACCGTTCCTATTTTTTCTATATAAAATGCGTTTAAACTGATTCAAATACCAGAAATCTTGTTCCTTTAATACTTAAAAATCCAGAAGCTCCTTAAAAGTTTTTGCATTTGTCGCAATACGACCACCCTTTTCTGCCAATGGACGCCAGCGAACCTTTCCAACAGAACAGTTTGGTGAGTATGAAAAAGAGGCTTCTTATTTTGTTAATTGTGTTTATATCTGCTTAATGCACAAATCAGTTTTTCCGACTCCAGTGGTTTGGTAAGATATTCATCCATTCCAGCTTTCAACGCTTTACTTTGATTTCTGCTCCTGCATTTGTCAGAAGGAATTCTGCAATTTCCATATTCAATTCATTGTCTTCGGTCAAAAGAATTCTCATGCCTTCAATTGATACATCATCTTCTTGGCTTTCGACCTGCTTCATATCAGTAGAAATAAGGAAGGGAAGCTGTACCATGAATGTGGTTCCTACATTTTTCTCGCTTTCAAATTTAACCGTACCGCCCATTTTCTCTATTAGTTTTTCGGTAATTGGCATACCAAGACCTGTTCCTCCATAAACAGATCTTGCACCGCCTTTTTCCTGAGTAAATGGTTCAAAAATATGATTCTGAAATTCTTTACTCATTCCAATTCCAGTATCCTTGCAGTGAAATTCAAATAGTATATTCTCCTTATCAGTGTGATATCTAAATGATGCAGAATCATTGGTCTTAAATGAGTGGCTGAAAAGTTTTTCAATGCCAAGTTTGCTTACGAATGCCACGATTTCTTGTCTGTTTTCTTAATTGCAAAAACTTATATTTTTATATATTTTTTTCTTGCTTTTTCCAATAATCTGCTATATACTGCCCCATGTAAAGTAATGCAGAGTAAATTCATGAGCGTAAAGTGCCTTCCGGATGGAGAGTTGCCGGAGGACGAAAAGAGAAATCTTGCGGTTCGTGGATTGCTTCTCGCTGCAACAGAAGATAAATATGAATCCATAAATTATCTCCTATTGTGAGCGAAAAAAGAAAAGGAGGTAATTTTTTTATGGAGAAAACAAAGAACATGTTTCTCACCTCAGCCAAAGAGCTGAAAACCACTTCTACCCTGGCAGTCTGTGCAATGCTTGCTGCCCTGGCACTGATTTTAAATTCAGTTGCTTCTATCAATATCGGTCCCTATGTAAAAATTGGATTTTCCGGTATTCCAAACCAGATTGCTGATTATTTGTTTGGACCCATTACCGGATGTCTGTTTGCCGGTGTGCTGGATATTGTGAAATTCTTTATCCGCCCTGATGGTCCATTTTTCTTTGGGTTCACCTTTAACGCAATGCTCGCGGCATTTATTTATGGATGTTTTTACTACAAACATAAGCTCACCTTCCGCCGCGTGCTGATTGCAAAACTGGTTGTCATTCTGATTGTAAATGTTCTGTTAAATACCTTATGGCTGGACATGCTCTACGGAAAAGGCTTCCTTGCAATCCTCCCAATGCGTACTGTAAAGAACTTGATTATGTGGCCAATTGATTCCTTTATCTTCTTTACCATCACAAGATTGATTGAGCAGACAGGAATTTTTACTATTTTTAGAAAACCGGCTGCCAACTGATTACATATATTTGAAAATATAAGATCTTAGTGATATCAAATAAAAAACGCGAATATTCCAGTACTTAATAAGCCACTGATATTCGCGTTTCTTATTATCCTAACCACTTGAAAGATGGATAGTATCTTACAACAGCTTTCCCCACAATCTGGTCAAATCGCACGAATTTGTTTTTCCATGAACGTGAATCCTTCGAATCATTCCGGTTATCACCAAGCATGAAATAACAGTTTTCCGGAACTGTATATGGGCCATAACTTCCGATCATTTTCTCGGGAATGAAAGAGTCATCCGATGGAGTGGGGGAACCATCAATGTAAACTTTCCCATCCTTAATTTCCACTACCTCTCCCGGCAGTCCGATCACTCTTTTGATAAAAAGACGGCTTTCATCATCCGGGTATTTGAATATTACAATATCAAATCGCTCCGGGTTCTTGAACTTTTCAGAAATTTCATAACCGAACAGATCAAGATTAATTCCATACGCAAGCCGAAAGCCGAAAAGGCGGTCTTTCACCATAAGTGTTTTTTCCATGGAGGGTGAAGGGATTTTTGCGTTAATCAAAACAACATTATTGATAACCAGGGTAATCGCCACTACTATTACAAGCAATTTCACATAGCCTAACAGTTCACGCCAGATTTTCATGCTCTCCCCCTCACCGTTCTTCATCATTCATATATCTGAACAATCTTTTGTCATATTTTGCTTCCCGATACCATCCAATTCCGATCATGACCACTCCTAATACAATGGTAACTGTTCTGGCCATTGTATCAGCTGAAAACAAGCAGGTAATTACAATTCCAGTTCCTGCACCTGTAAAAAAGTCAATAACAGACTTTTCCCGTTTCAATGATCCAAGAACTCTTTCTTTATCCATGGTTTTTACCATTTTGGCATCTTCCTTTATTAAGACATCGAGAGAAATATCAAAACGGTTGCTGATGTCTATGAGGATCTGCAGATCCGGATAGCTCTTTTCATTTTCCCAATTAGACACAGTCTGTCTGGTAACATGAAATATTTTTCCAAATTCCTCCTGGGTCAGACCCTTTTCATTTCGTATTTTTAATATCTGCGTTCCAATGTTCATATTGCTCTGCTCCTGTTCTTCCAATCGGTTTTGCTTTCTCGCTTTGATTATATAAAAATTTCTGCCAAATGAAAAGCAATTTACCTTTTACAGCGAAAAAACAGGTATGCAAAGCTTCTTTGACATGGGATTTTTGAAAACAGATTCACGTTTCTCTACTTAATCTGAATCCTTATTTTATCCCCGACAGGTGTCCAGCCGGATTCTGCAGTGATTTCACCTGTAGCTCCATCATAATATGCGCTTTCTTCGGTTCCGTAATCTTCATCCGTTTTATCTGCTGCGTCGGTATTTTCTTTCTGGTCTGTATCGTCTTGAAGCCTTACTTCTGTGGGAGCATCTGCCCCTCCGATAATTTGAGTTTCAACCTGATCCTCTGCATCTGACGGATTTTCTCCCTCCAAAGTATCCTCTGGAACTTCTTCTACCTCTTCTGTAGTCTCACCAATTTCTACAAAATCGTCATCACCCCAGACAGTGTCTGCAGCAGCCATGTAAGGTTCTCTGGTATAAAGCTGTAATTCCAGATAATCGCTGTCAATATCCGGGAGCAAAAGAACCGGACCGTCAGAATCCAGCTGATACATGCCCCAGAAACTGGTTTTAAAACTCCATTGAGTTTTACCATCTGCTGCCGAATTACTGCGCAGTTCATACTGTACCTGATTTCCTTTACTGTCTGTCCCCATAAGCATCATCTCATTACCATTATACAGCTTTTCCTCAAGTTCTTCCGGAATTTCTGCCTTAATTATACTTTGCAGTTTATTCATGGAAAAGTCTGTTAATTTTACGGTTCCTTCTTCTGTTTTAACAGAAACATCTTCCAGCTTTTTATGAACTGTCTGTTTCATAAGCTCCTCATGGGGAATAGAAAAATCAAACTCAAACTCTGCGAAATAATCTTCGCCAAGATTTTCATTTTGATAGGCACCGAGTACCAAATGTACTTCTGGATTTTCTCCCAAATCACCATCAAGGGAAAACCGGGATTCCAGAACAGCATCATAGACATTTTCATCCAGTCCAGTATTTAGCAAATCTTCGTCCGAATATGGCAGAAGGTGTCCGCTTTCGTATTCTTCAATTTTCTGTCCATTTATTGTAGTTTTCTGATAATCAATGTCAAGCTGTGTATTGGCAAAGGTCCAGTCATCCTGGACATCATCCGTGTCCTTTTGCCCGGAAGATGTTTTTTCTGCATGCACCTTTGTTAACAGAACCCCATTATCCAGAACAACTTCTTTTAATGTTACAGTAATTCCTTTGTCTTCCTTAGAGGTATTCAACACTTCCGTATAAGATTCAATGCCTTTTGGGAAACCAAGGGTTTCTCCTATGGACAATGTAATATTTTTTATTGCAGCCTGGATATGTGGATTAGAAAAGATAACAGAACCCAAGGTGACGATCACACAGGCAGCTGCTGCTTTGCTCCACCCTTTTGGTCTCCGGTTTTCCTTTTTTTCACTCCATTCCCGCTCTGCTTCCTCTATATATTTCGGATCAATATTACCAAATTCTTTTGAAAAATCAAACTTTTTCATATGCGTCCTCCTTCTTTTTCCAACAGTTTCAACAGCTTTTTCCGGTTTCTGTATAAATTCATTTTCACGCTTCCCGCTGACATATGATGCCTTTTGGATATTGCAGAAACAGGATCTAAAAACCAGTATCTTCGTACAAAAATATTTCTGTCCTTTGGAGACATTTCTTCCAAAAAACGATTTATGGTTTCCATCAGTTCTTTTTCCGCCAGCTGTTCTTCCACGGTATAAGTTACATTTAGCTGCTCCATTTCCTCCATAACATCTGCCATATGAACATCCGGGCGCTTGCCTGCAAACTTTTTCCTTAAGCAGTCAATACTAAGATTTCTTGTAATCCGACCGCAAAAGTGTGCCAATACAGGAGGATGCGTAGGTGGAATCTGTGACCATACTGAAAACCAGGTATCATTCAGACATTCCTCGGCATCTTCTCTATTCGCCAATAAATTCCAGGCAATCTTGTAGCAATAGGGATGATACTTAGTACTCAATTCTATAATTCCATTCTCATCTCTTTTCAAAAACAGGTTTATAATTTCATCATCATTCATTTACAGGTTGTCCTCCGGGTTTCTTTAAGATAAAAGTCACTGTCCATAATCTGACCAGCAACAGATAAGGCGCCTTTTTGAATAAAAAAATTTCCATTCATATTATATATCGTAAAAAATAGTGGATGGTAACAAAAAAATTTAATTTTTTTCAGTTGAGATCCAAACTACAGTTTTGGTTTTCAGAAGATTACCTTTTAGAGGTAAAAATAATGAAAAGCAGCCGATATTCTCATTTTATAAATCATGAGATACCGGCTGCAACTGCTGTTATAAAATATTTAGGACAAAAAGCGGGAATCCTCGGCAATTCAATTACCGAGCCTGCAAATAAAAAGTCAATAGCAAATTGATGATTTC